>NZ_JBHXWI010000006.1:33186-249710 GCF_042671975.1 Rhodococcus sp. NPDC127593
GGCGGCCCCCGCCCCCCGCCCCGTCCCCCGCATTCCCTCACCCGGTCCCGCTCCCCGGGGTGGGCCTCGCGGGGCGGGGCCCGGCTCCGCCACTCACGTGGGGGGGTCAGACGGTGGCGCGTTCCTTCGCGGTCCACGGCACCTTGTCGCCGAGCAGCCCGTCGACACCGAACCGGCCCGATCCGACGACGGCGAGCAGCAGCGAGCCGACGCCCAGCGCCAGCACCAGCTCGTAGCCGCCCTCGCTGGCGAAGATTCCCTTGTCGACGTGCACCAGGAAGAAGGCGCCGACCATGTCGAGGAAGAGCAGGATGCCGAAGATCGGGACGGCCGCCCCGATGATGAGTCCGATTCCGCCGATCAGCTCGATCCACGTCGCGAGGAACGCCGAGATGCCGGGAAGCGGAACTCCCATGGCCTCGAAGCCGGCGGTCGTGGCGTCGAGTCCGTTGGTGAAGGCCTTCTGCCAGCCGTGGGCGAGGAAGATGACGCCGATGCCCACGCGGGCGACGAGGATTCCCAGGCTTCGAACTGCGGGGTTGTTCATGGATGTGCCTTTCATCGAGGTGTCCCCGCGCGACCGGGACGACCGTTAGTTGAACAAGCAACGATCCTAAGTCCTCTAACTTGAAACTTCAACATAGGGCCGGAGGCCGTACACGCGCTCGGCTGTCGCGGTGGACGCCTTCGCCAGGTCGTCCGGATCCTCGCCACGGATCTCGGCGAGCGCCCGGACCGTGTACGGGAGGCAGTACGGCTCGTTCGGAGCGCCCCGGAACGGGTGCGGAGTGAGGAACGGCGCATCCGTCTCGACGATCAGCTGATCCGACGGCACCAATGGGGCAGCCTCCCGCAAGGCCTTCGCGTTCTTGAAGCTGACGGTGCCGGAGAAGCTGAGGACGTAGCCGGCGCCGATGCACTCGCGCGCCATCTCGGCGTCCGAGGAGAAGCAGTGGAAGATCACCGTCTCCGGCGCACCTTCCTCGCGCAGCACCTGCAGCAGCGCCTGGTCGGCCTCCCGGTTGTGGATCATCAGCGTCTTGCCGAGCCGCTTCGCGAGGTCGATGTGCCAGCGGAAGCCCTCGGTCTGCTCGGGGACCGTGGCGCAGCCGTCGAGTTTCCCGGGCCAGTAGAAATCGAGTCCCGTCTCCCCCACCGCGACCACCCGGGGATCGCCGGCGAGCCGCTCGATCTCCGCTCTGGTCGCGTCGTCGAGCACGTTCGCCCGGGTCGGGTGGATGGCCACGGCCGCGTAGACGCGGGGATCCCAGTGGGCCGCGTCGACGGCGAACTGCGCGGCCGCCAGGTCGTCGGCCACCGTGACCACCCGCTCCACCCCGACCGCGGCGGCCCGGTCGACGATCGCCGTGACGCTCGCGGCGTCGGAGGCACCACACGCGTCGAGGTGGGTGTGCGAGTCGACGAGCGGGAACAGCGGCGCAGGGGCTTCCGGGGCGGGACGGTCTTTGCTCATGCGGACATTGTCGACGCCGCCGCCGCACGTGTCACATGCGGTACTTTCTCCCGGACGGGGAGGGAGCCGTGTCCATGACTTCGAGCTCGATGAACGGCCGCGTGATCGCAGTGACCGGTGGCGCGAGGGGAATCGGGAGGGAGATCGCCCGACAGCTGGCACTGGCCGGCGCACGGGTCGCGATCGGCGACGTCGACGGCGCCGCGGCCCGCCGCACCGCGGACGAACTCGGCCGGGCGGGCGGGACGGTGGAGGGCCTCGAACTGGACGTCACCGACACCGCGTCGTTCGCGGCATTCCTCACGGCCGTCGAGGATCACTGGGGCCCGATCGACGTGCTCATCAACAACGCAGGCGTCATGTGGGTCGGGAGGTTCGACGAGGAACCCGAATCCGCGACGGATCGGCAGCTCGCCGTGAACCTGCACGGGGTCATCCGCGGGGTGAGACTCGCGGCGCCGGCGATGCGTGAGCGCGGCCACGGTCAGATCGTCACCGTGGCGTCGGCAGCGTCGAAGGTCGCACCACCCGGTGAGTCGACGTATGCCGCGACGAAACACGGCGTGCTCGGCTACCTGACCGGCGTCCGTGAGGAGCTCCGCGGGTCGGGTGTGCAGATCTCGGTGATCATGCCGGGTGTCGTCGACACCGCACTCGCGGCCGGGACGGCGACCGGCGCGGCGAAACTGCTGACCCCGGCCGATGTCGCGAAGACCGTCGTCGCGGTGATCCACCGGCCCCGGTTCGAGGTCACCATCCCCCGGTACGTCGGTCCGCTGGCGCGCCTGGTCACCGTCTTTCCGCAGTTCGCCCGCGACTTCGCGATCCGCCGGATGGTCCCCGACCAGGTCAGGTCCACGAACAAGTCGGCCCGCGCGGCGTACGAGTCACGCATCGTTACCGACGAAGACGGCACCGGACCGGCCTAGAACTCGAATCTGCGCGTCACGAAACGGCGGCGCGCAGATAGAGTGGTCGCACCATGAATGCTGCTGATTCCACCGCCTCGCGGCCACCTTTCTATCTGACGACGGCGATCGCGTACCCGAACGGCGTCCCGCACATCGGCCACGCCTACGAGTACATCTCCTCCGACGCCCTCGCACGCTTCAAGCGTCTGGACGGGTTCGACGTCCACTTCTTGACGGGAACCGACGAGCACGGCCTGAAGATGCAGCAGACGGCGGCCAAAGAAGGCATCGACGTCCGCGAGCTCGCCGCGCGCAACTCGGACGTGTTCGAGGCCATGGACAAGACGCTGAACATCTCCTTCGACCGGTTCATCCGCACCACGGACGCCGATCACGAAGAAGCCAGCAAGGCGATCTGGCAGAAGATGCTCGACAACGGCGACATCTACCTCGACACGTACTCGGGCTGGTACTCGGTCCGCGACGAGGCGTTCTACACCGAGGCCGAGACCACGCTGCAGGACGACGGTTCACGCCTGTCCACCGAGACGGGCACCCCGGTCGAGTGGACCGAGGAGTCCACGTACTTCTTCAAGCTGTCCGAGTACCAGGACAAGCTGCTCCGGCTGTACGAGGAGAACCCCGACTTCATCGCACCCGCGACGCGGCGCAACGAGATCGTCAGCTTCGTCAAGGGCGGACTGAAGGACCTGTCGATCTCCCGCACGACGTTCGACTGGGGCGTTCCGGTCCCCGATCATCCCGAGCACGTCATGTACGTGTGGGTGGACGCGCTCACCAACTACCTGACGGGCGCCGGATACCCGGACACCGACTCCGAGCAGTTCGGCAAGTTCTGGCCGGCGAACCTGCACATCATCGGCAAGGACATCACCCGGTTCCACACCGTGTACTGGCCGGCGTTTCTGATGTCGGCCGGAATCGAACTGCCGAAGCGCGTCTTCGTGCACGGATTCCTCTACAACAAGGGCGAGAAGATGTCGAAGTCGGTCGGCAACGTCGTCGACCCCGTCTCCATGGTGGAGCAGTACGGCCTCGACGCCGTGCGCTTCTTCCTGCTCCGCGAGATCTCCTACGGTCAGGACGGCAGCTACAGCCACGAGGCCATCGTCACCCGGATCAACGCCGACCTGGCGAACGAGCTCGGCAACCTCGCGCAGCGGTCGCTGTCGATGGTCGCGAAGAACTGCGGCGCCCAGGTCCCGACCCCCGGCGAGCTGACCGAGGACGACACGGCGATGCTCGCGCAGGCGGACGCGCTGCTCGAGCGGGTTCGCGCCGAATACGACGTCCAGGCACTGCATCTCGCGCTGGAGGCCATCTGGTCGGTCCTCGGCGAGACCAACCGGTACTTCTCCAAGCAGGAGCCCTGGGTTCTGCGGAAGACGGATCCGGAGCGGATGGCGACGGTGCTGTACGTGACGCTCGAGGTGGTGCGGATCGTCGGCATCCTCGTGCAGCCGGTGATGCCGGGCGCCGCGGAGAAGATCCTCGACCTGCTGGGCCAGAAGGCCGATGCACGGCAGTTCAGCGACCTTCCCACGCGCATCGTGGCGGGCACCCCGTTGCCCGCGCCGTCTGGCGTATTTCCGCGTTACGTGGAGGACTGATCCATGCGGGGTCCGTTCTTGTCGGACCCCGCATGCACACTCTCCCCCATGACGCCGAATAGAACATACATTCGATCTCATCACGGTGGATTCGGAAACGGAGCGCACGTGTTCGACGACGAAGTGAGCCCCCAGGCCGCCACGGCAGTCCACACCCTGATGGGTGAGTTGTCGGCCGCGTACGAGCGTGGGTGGCAGCCTGCCGACGTCGTGCATCTGGCGCGGAGATCGAAGGAGCCATCCGACGCGGCACTCGCGGCGGCCCTGGTGCTGCACGAGTCGGAGCGCACGCGCGCCGCACACCGGGCGCCGCGGGATTGGGTGGAGCAACTTCGCACCATCGGCGAGCAGTACCCGGGCGCGTCGCACCTGGCGGGGCGGGTTCCGGTCGATGGTCCCGACGTTCGGGCGCTGGCCGCCGGGTTGTTGTTCGAAGACCCGTATCACTCCGTCTACCAGCTCACCGATCTGTCGCTGACGTGGACGAATCTGCCCGGCTGGACGGTGCTCACTCCCCCGCCGTCGACGTGGCCCGTCGTGAGGGTGGCAGACCCGGCCGCGGCGATGTCGGGTGAGACCGAGGCCGACGCAAAGGTGCTCAACAGGATCCGCGGGCTGCTCGCGAAGGCCGAGGCCACCGATTTCGCGGAGGAGGCGGAGATCTTCACGGCGAAGGCGCAGGAGTTGATGACGCGCTACGCGATCAACGCCGCTCTCCTTCACACCCAGAACGGGGTGGGCAACACTGCGGTGCACAGTCGCCGCATCCACCTGGAGAATCCGTACGTCAAGGAGAAGGTGCACCTTCTCACCGAGATCGGCGACTCCAACCGGGTGCGCACCGTGTGGTTCAGCTCCCTCGCCATCGCGACCGTGGTCGGAACGCCTCTCGACCTCCAGCAGGTCGACATGCTGTTCACCTCACTGCTCGTGCAGGCGACGCGCACAATGCAATTCGCGGACGCCGACAGTCGCAGTGGTTCACGCACCACGTCGTTCCGGAAGGGCTTCCTCGCGGGCTTCGCGAGCCGCATCGGGCAGCGGTTGCGCGACGCCGACAGCCGGGCCACGACCGAGGCCGCCGATGAGGCGTCGATTCCCGTCGCCGATCTGCTGCCGATTCTGGCCACCAAGTCCGAGGCCGTCGACGCCGAGTTCGATCGCCTGTTTCCGCGTACCAAGAAGGCTCGCGGCAGGGCCGTCGACGCCAACGGCTGGTACGCCGGGCAGGCGGCCGCGGACGACGCCTCGCTGGCTCCCGGGGAGCGTGCCCTCCGGCGGTAGCCGTCGCCGTCCACCTAGTCCTTCCGGGATGCCAGCACCGTTTCGTAGAGTTCCCGCTTCGACACACCGGTGGTGGCGACGAGCGCGCACGCGTCCTTGAGCCGGGTGCCGTCGGCGACGAGTCGCTCCACCTCGTCGACGAGGTCGGCGGGGTCGGCCGCGACGAGGGTGGCGCCCTCCACCACCACTGTGATCTCGCCGCGGACACCTTCGGCGGCCCACTCGGCGAGTTCGGCGAGGGTGCCGCGGCGGACCTCCTCGTACGTCTTGGTCAGTTCCCGGCAGACGGCGGCGCGTCGGGTTCCGCCGAGCACCTCGACCGCGTCGGCCAGGCAGTCGGCGAGCCGGTGCGGCGCCTCGAAGAACACGCAGGCGCGTTGCTCGGTGACCAGTGCCTGCAACCACGTCTTTCGCTGGCCCTGCTTCCGGGGCGGGAAGCCGTCGAAGCAGAACCGTTCGACGGGTAGCCCGGACAGCGCGAGCGCCGTCGTCACCGCCGACGGTCCGGGCAGGCACGTCACCGCCAGATCTTCGGCCACGCATGCCGACACCAGCCGGTACCCGGGGTCGCTGACGGAGGGCATGCCGGCGTCGGTGACGAGGAGAACGGTCTTGCCGGACGCGACGTCGGCAACGAGGGCGGGCAGCCGGGCCGTCTCGACCTGGTCGTAGAAGCTGACGACCTTGCCGGTGATGGTCACGTCGAGAGCGGAGGCGAGAGCTTTGGTGCGGCGGGTGTCCTCGGCGGCGACGACGTCGGCCGTCTCGAGCGCCGTACGCAGCCTCGGCGACGCGTCACCCACGTCCCCCATCGGTGTTGCGGCGAGCACTAGGCGACCAGTCATGACCCACAGCCTACGATTGCGGCGTGACGATGCTGACGGACGAGCGACCGACGCCCTCCGCACGACAGCCGTCCATGGTCGGACCGGCGCCGCTCGTGCCGCCCCCCGACTTCGGTCCCGTCGACCGCGCCCGCGGCTGGGTGGTCACCCTGTTCGTCACGGCGATCGCGGCGATCACCCGGTTCACGATGCTCGGCTACCCGACGGACGCGGGCACTCCCGTGTTCGACGAGAAGCACTACGCGCCGCAGGGCTGGCAGGTGCTCACCGGCGGCTGGCTCGAGGACAACCCCGGCTACGGGCTGGTGGTGCATCCGCCGATCGGCAAACAACTGATCGCGATGGGCGAGGCGATCTTCGGCTACAACGGGTGGGGCTGGCGTTTCGCCTCCGCCGTGGCAGGCACGATCATGGTCCTGCTGGTGATCCGCATCGTCCGCCGGCTCACCCGATCCACTCTCATCGGCGGCCTCGCCGGGGTCCTGCTGGTCGCGGACGGCGTCACGTTCGTGTCCTCCCGGCTCGGCATGCTCGACATCTTCCTGGCACTGTTCGCCGTCGCCGCTCTCGGCTGCCTGATCGTGGACCGCGACCAGGTCCGCGAGCGCATGGCCCGCGTCTACGACGAGGGCCGGATCGGCGACAGCGACTGGGGTCCGCGACTCGGTGTGCGCTGGTGGCGGTTCGGTGCCGGGATCATGCTGGGTCTGGCGTGCGGCACCAAATGGTCGGGCGTCTACTTCATCGTGTTCTTCGGGCTGCTCAGCGTCGCATTCGATGTGTCGGCCCGACGCGCCTACGGGGTGCGGCGCCCGTGGTTCGGTGCCGGCATCCGAGACGTGGGCCCGGCGCTGTACGCGCTCGTCGTGGTGCCACTCTTCGTGTATCTCGCCAGCTACTGGGCGTGGTTCGCGAGCGAGACCGGCGTGGACCGACATGCCGTGGGCAATGAGATCGGAACGGGTGGCCCCTGGTCGTTCGTGCCGGGCGCGCTCCGCTCGCTGTGGTACTACAGCGGCAACGTCCTCGAGTTCCACGAAGGCCTCACCAATTCGGCGGGCAATCATCACCCGTGGGAGTCGAAGCCGTGGACGTGGCCGATGGGTCTGCGCCCGATGCTGTACTACTTCGCCGAAGGTGATCACGTCACCGGCTGCGGGGCGTCGAGTTGTGTCAAGGCCGTCATGCTCATCGGGACGCCCGCCATGTGGTGGCTGGCACTGCCGATGCTCGCGTGGGCCCTGTGGCAGACGGTGGTGCGGAAGGACTGGCGTTACGCCACCGTCCTCACCGCCTACGGCGCTGCGTTCCTGCCGTGGCTGACCACCCTGGACCGCCAGATGTACTACTTCTACGCGGTGGCGCTGGCGCCGTTCATGGTGATGGGTCTCGCGCTGGTTCTGGGCGACATCCTGGGAAGCGCGAAGGCGTCGTTCGAGCGGCGCACCACCGGCCTGCTCGCCGTCTGCCTCTATGTGGGTCTCGTGGTGGCCAACTTCATCTGGTTGTGGCCGATCCTCACGGCCGTCCCGATCACCCCGGACATGTGGCAGCACCAACTGTGGCTCCCCAGTTGGCGCTGACACCGGCATGAGTCGAGCCGCCCGGGTCCCGTGGGACACCGAGCGGCTCGCAGACTGTTTCTCTAGCGGGACGAGATCCGGTCGCGGCGGCGTTTCGCCGCCACTCTCCGCATCTCTCTCCGCATTTCCCGGCCGTCGACGATCATCTGGTCGCGGGACAGATCCTTGTAGAGCGAGAAGCACAACCCGATCATCACGATGACGAACGGCGCCGCAGCGATGATCGTCATCGTCTGCAGTCCGTCGAGCGCGGTGTCGCCGCCGGTCCACAGGATGAGCGCGGCCACGCCACCGGTGAGCACACCCCAGAACACGACCACCCAGCGCTGCGGTTCCAGCGAACCGCGCTGCGACAGGGTGCCCATCACCATCGACGCGGCGTCGGCGCCGGAGACGAAGAAGATCGCCACGAGGATCATCACCAGGACGGTGGTGATGCCGGTGAGCGGCAGGTGGTTGAGCATGCCGAACAGCTGCCCCTCCTGGGTGTCCTGTCCGACGAGGTCGATTCCGTCACGCTGCTCGCTGATTCCGGCACCACCGAAGATCGCGAACCACACGAGGCTCACGGCGCTCGGCACCACGATCACGCCGACCACGAACTGGCGGATGGTCCGGCCGCGGCTGATGCGTGCCAGGAACATGCCGACGAAGGGGGTCCAGGAGATCCACCACGCCCAGTAGAAGATGGTCCACGAGGACAACCATTCGCCGGTCGCCGGATCGGACGACGCGCCGGTGCGGGCCGACATCTGCGCGAGTTGCGCGGCGTAGGCGCCGATCGTCGTGGGCAGCAGGTTGAGGATCAGGACCGTCGGTCCCACGACGAACACGAACAGGGCCAGGATGATAGCGAGCACCATGTTGGTGTTGGAGAGCCACTGGATTCCCTTGGCGACACCCGATACGGCGGACGCCACGAACGCGAGGGTCAGCAGGGCGACGATGGCGACCAGCAGGAACGTGCTGACCTGCGACATCCACCCGACGACCTGGAAGCCGGAACCGATCTGCAGTGCGCCGAGGCCCAGCGAAGCGGCGGTACCGAACAGCGTCGCAAAGATCGCGAGGACGTCGATGAACTTGCCGATCGGCCCCTCGGCGCGGCGGCCGAGCAGCGGGATGAATGCGGAGCTGAACAGCTGCTTGCGACCCTTGCGGTACGAGCCGTACGCGATCGACAGTCCGACAACCGCGTACATCGCCCAGGGGTGCAGGCTCCAGTGGAACATGGTGGTGGCCATCGCAGTTCCGATGCCACCGTTAGAACCCGGAGGGGGTGTCACGTAGTGCGCGAGCGGTTCGGCGACCCCGAAGAACATCAGTCCGATGCCCATGCCGGCGCTGAACATCATCGCGATCCAGCTGACGGTCCGGAACTCGGGCTTCTCGCCGTCCTTGCCGAGCGGAATGTGACCGAACTTGCTGAACGCGAGCCACAGTGAGAAGAGGACGAACCCGGACGCCGACAGGACGAACAACCAGCCCATGTCGGTGACGAGCCAGTCGAGTGCCTTACCGGTCGTGGAGTCGAGATTGTCGGGGGCCACGAGCCCCCAGACGACGATTGCCGAGACCGCGGCGGCAGCGGCGGAGAACACGACGTGATCGGTGCGAACACCGACCCGTTTGAGCCCTCCGCCGACGCTCGCGTCAGCGGTCTCGGAACCTTGATCAGGCAGATCAGTATTCATTGCCATGAACAACTACGTTGGTCATTTTCGATGGTAAAAGCAAGCTAGCCCACCGCGTCACACCGAATCGAGACCCAGCCCACGGTATCGTTATGCTGCGGTTTTTCCCCATCCCGAGCCTCTTCCGAGAAGCCCGTCGATGCTGAGGCGTCCGGCACCGATCACAGCCAGAAGTAGCGACCCGACGCCGAGTGCGACGACGAGTTCGTACCCGCCGTTCGCGACGAAGACGCCCTTGTCCGCGTGCACCAGAATCAACGCTCCGAGCATGTTCAGAAACAGCAGGATTCCGGCGATCGGTGTGGCCACACCCACGATGAGAGCAAATCCACCCGCGAGTTCGATAGTGGCGGCCGCAACAGCCGAAATGTCGGGAAGCGGGATGCCCATGTCGACGAACGACGCCTGTGTGGCCTTCACTCCGTAGTCGAAGAACTTCTGCCAGCCGTGCGCGACGAAGACGACGCCGAGTCCGATCCGGGCGATCAGTAGTGCGAGGTCACGGAAGAGTGCGGAAGCCATACCGAGCGTCTACCTTTCTGGGGTCACACCTTCTGGATACGGCGCCGTCCTCATTCGGCGCCGCGGAGAGCGGACTGCACGAAGCCGAGGATCTCCTCGTCGGACACCCCCAGCTTCCGCAGTTCCAGCACATACCCTGTTGCGGCCTTCTCGGCGCCGGCGCGGATGGGGTCACCGCCGCTCGCGATGAACGTGCCCTGCTTGCCCCGGGTTTCGATGACGCCCTGCTCGCCGAGTTCCCGGTACGCCTTGGCGACCGTGTTCGGTGCGAGACCCACCTCGACGGCGAGCGCGCGGACCGTGGGGATCTTCGTTCCCGCGATCAGCTGCCCACTGCGCACCTGCTCGATGATCTGCAATCGCAACTGGTCGAACGGGGCGGTCGACGAATCCGGATCGATGTCGATGTCCACGGTCGGCGCCACCTCCGTTGTTCCACGCGTTGTATCAGACCGTAGTTGCGCGGTTGCGGCGCCGCAATGCTTACACCGCGGCGACGGCCTCCTCGATCGACGTGGGGCCGGACGTCAGCATGAGCGTCTTCTTCGCAGTGTCCGGGTGATCCAGGAGCGCCGCGACCACTGCGGCGACGTCGGCGCGCGTGACGGTGCCGCGTTCGAGGGGAGGCGCGGTGAGCGTGACATGACCCGTCGGGTCGTCGTCCAGCAGACCGCCCGGACGGAGAATCGTCCAGTCGAGGTGGGTGCGGGCGCGCAGGTCTTCCTCGGCGGCCGTCTTCGCGACGAGGTAGGCGGCGAACACGTCGTCGGTGCCCTCGGGGATCGGCTCCCCCGCCCCGAACGAACCGACCTGAACGAATCGCCGCGTTCCCGCCTTCTCTGCGGCGTCGGCGAGGAGGACCGCGGCCCCACGGTCGACGGTGTCCTTGCGGGCGATGCCGCTGCCTGGGCCGGCGCCTGCGGCGAACACCGCGGCGTCCGCGCCGACGAGCGTCTTCGCCACGTCGTCCGCGCTCGCCGTCTCCAGATCGATCACCACCGGTTCGGCGCCGAGCGCCGCCACCTCGTGCTCGTGATCGGGGTTGCGGATCAGCGCGACCGCACGGTCACCGCGCGCGGTGAGAATCTTGATGAGGTGACGGGCGATCTTCCCGTGTCCACCCGCGATGACGATGCGCCGCGGAGTCGCGTCCCTGTGCTCGGCCATGATCGATCTCCCTCTTTCGTCGACTATTCACGAGTTGCTGCCCCAGGTTCAGCGCTCCCTGCGGGCGCGTTTGTTCCCCGGTGCAGAATGTCGGGTATGGCGAACACCGCGACCATCTACCACAACCAGCGATGCAACACGTCCCGCACCGTCCTCGGACTGATCCGGGACGCGGGCATCGAGCCGACCGTCGTGAAGTACCTCGAGACCCCGCCCTCACGGGACGGGTTGCGCAAACTTCTCGACGACGCCGGCCTGAAGCCGAGCGAGGCGATCCGTAAGAAGGAGGCCGTCTTCAAGGAACTCGGGCTCGCCGAGGCGTCCGAGGACGAACTGCTGGAAGCGATGGTGGACAACCCCATCCTCATCGAGCGACCGATCGTCATGACGAACAAGGGCACTGTCCTCGCCCGCCCGGCCGAGAAGGTCCGCGAGGTCCTTTAGGCCCTCCGGGCTCGTGCGCCTTTCTGGTTGCTCCGACTACCAGAAAGGCGCACGGGCGGCGGAGCCGCCTACAGCGGGTCGCGGGCCACCGGACAGGACATGCAGCGGGGCCCGCCGCGGCCGGAGCCGAGTTCGGAACCGGCGATCCGCAGTACCTCGATCCCCGACGCCTCGAGCCGGGCGTTGGTCTCGACGTTCCGTTCGTATGCGACGACGACGCCGGGTGCGAGTGCGAGCGTGTTGTTTCCGTCGTCCCACTGCTCGCGTTCGGCAGTGACGTTGTCGAGTCCGGTGTCGATGACGCGCAGCTTGCCGATGCCCATGGCCTCGGCGGCGGCGGTGAGGAACGGATCGGCTCCGCGGATCGACACGCCGTTGTCCTCGCGGTGAATGGTGAACGCCGACAGCGTGTCCTGAATGATCGGGTACATCACGACGGCGTCGTGGTCGACCATCGTGCAGACGGTGTCGAGGTGCATCGACGCCCTGGCCTGCGCGATGGGCACCACCAGCACGGTGTGCGCCAGTTCGTCCTCGAAGACGCTCCGCGCCAACGCCTCGGCGCCTGCCGGTGTGGTGCGTTCCCCCACCCCGACGGCGACGACTCCCGGGGCAAGGAGCAGGACGTCACCGCCTTCGACGGGGGCGGTGTGGGATTCGTAGGCGCGCCGGGCGCCGCGGAAACGCGGGTGGTGGGCGTAGATGATGTCGGTGAGGGATGTTTCGCGGACCCGGGCGGGCAGGGCGAGAGACGTGATTGCGACGCGGGGCCCGATCCAGAACGACGAGTCGCGGGTGAACAGCAGGTTGGGCAGCGGGTCGATGACGAAGTCGCCGCCGTGGTGCATGCGACGGACCAGCGACGCCGTGTTGGCGGCGACGGGGAGTTCGTCGAAGGTCATGCCCGCAGTGAGGATGGTGGAGAGGTCGGGGGCCGGGACACCGCGGAGGTGTGCGGCCAGTTCCTGCGCCAGGGTGTGCCCGAGTTTGCGTGGGTCGACGGCCGCGCCGATGCCCTGTATTCGGGCGGCGCCGCTGGCGCCGAGTGTCTCGGTGAGCAGGTCGGACAGCAGCAGGACCTCGACGCCGCGGCTGCGCAGGAGGTCCGCGAATGCGTCGTGCTCTTCCTGCGCGCGGTCGACCCAGGGCAGTCCGTCGAAGAGCAGTTGGTCGTTGTTGCGGGGCGTGAGCCGCTTCAGTTCGTCCCCGGGCCGGTGCAGGAGGACGGCACGCAGCTGCCCGACTTCGGAGTTGGCCCCCAGCGGTGCAGAACCGGACGCGTTCATGTCTAGACGGTAATGCCGGCGGCCCCGGCAGGCACGCTCAAACACTCCGCCGCCGACCGTGTCCCTCGGCGCCGCAGGCGAGTACCGTGAAACGGCGGAGGTATCTCATGGATGAGAACTCGACTCTCTCGCCGGCGCACTCGGATGCGGCGGCGAGTTCGTCTGCGAACCCGCCGCCACTTCCGTCCGTTCCCTCCGCCCTGGCGCCGTTCGCCGGTTTGTGGCGCGGCGAGGGCGAGGGCGCGTACCCGACGATCGACGACTTCGCGTACACCGAGGAGATCGAATTCGCCCCCACCGGTAAACCGTTCCTGGCGTACCGGTCTCGGACGCGGGAGGCGGGCAGCGGGCGGCCGTTGCACTCGGAGTCCGGGTTTCTGCGGCTCGTCGCCGAGGACGAGGCGGAACTGCTCGTGGCCCAGCCGACCGGATACACCGAGATCCACCGTGGTCAGATCCGGGAGGGGACCATCGAGTTGTCGATGGTGGCGCTGTGCGCGTCGCCGGACGCGAAACCGGTGCACAGCATCCGGCGACAGTTGTCGGTGCGCGGCGGCGACCTGACGTACGACCTGTGGATGGCGCACGACCTGACTCCGCTCACGCACCACCTGCACGGACATCTCCGCCGCGAGTGACCTCGAGTATTGTTCAGGTAGCCGCGTGAAAGGTTGCCTGTCGTGGAGATGCCCGAGTGGAGAGCCAAGGAACTGACGCCGGGGCAGCTGTCGGAGCGCAGTGGCGTGGCGGTGTCGGCGTTGCACTTCTACGAGCGCGAGGGACTGATCACCAGCAGGCGGACGTCCGGCAATCAGCGTCGCTATCGCAGGGACACGCTGCGCCGGGTCGCGTTCATCCGCATCGCCCAGCGGGTCGGGATTCCGCTGGCCGAGATCCGGGACGCCCTCGCGACCCTTCCCGAGGGCCGCACGCCGAACCGGAAGGACTGGGAGAAGCTCTCGACGCGGTGGCATGCGGATCTGGATCAGCGGATCGAGCAGCTGATCCGGCTCCGCGACAACCTGACCGGCTGCATCGGCTGCGGGTGCCTGTCGCTCGGGAGTTGCGCGATCGTCAACACCCACGACCGGCTGGGAACGGCGGGGCCGGGTGCCCGCACGCTGGACGTCGAACTCGACGGTCCGGCGTCCGGGGCGTGAGCGTCAGCTGTCGCCGAGCCACTTCTCGATCGCATCGCGGTCCTGCCCGACCATGTCGCCGACCAGCTTCCTGACGAGGGACTCGATCTGTCCGCCGACGAGCGGAATCTTGACCTGCACCGATCCGGCGACGTCCAGGACGGTGACGTCGCCCGACGCGCGGAGCACCGACGTGCACTCGATCTTCACCGGGATCCCGGTGGAGCTGCCACTGATCCGGCCGTCGGCGCGGTCGCCGTCGAGGGCGCCCCATTCGTCGGCACGCTCGACCTTCAGTTCACCCGAGACGACCTTACGGACCAGCCCGGGGAGGGAGGACGCGCCGATGGTGTCGCGCATCGTCGCCGTCAGGGTACCGGGGCCGCGACTGTCGTCGAGGGTGAGTTTCTCCGGCGCCTCTTCGAACCGGTGCTGCCAGAACGCCCGATCCGTCACCGTCGCGTGCACCCGGTCGATCGGGTACGCGATCTGTTCGGAGTATTCGAAGCTTTTCGCCATGACGGCAGCCTACGACAACTCCGTGGGCGGTGAAGGAGTCCGGAGACTCGTCAGCCACGCACGGGCGCGGAGCGCCTCATCGGCAGGTGGTCGATGCCGGCTTCGAGGTAGTTCTCGCCGGTTCTGCGAAAACCGTAACGGCCGTACCAGTTTTCGAGGTAGGCCTGGGCGGAGATCTCGATGGGTCCCGGGAACGCCTCGAACACGGCTTCGAGCAGCCGGCCCGCGAGTCCCCGTCCGCGGGCGTGGGCGGCGGTGGCGACGCGTCCGAGATGCAGTGTCGGTTCGTCGGCCAGCACACGCAGTGTCGCGAGAACCTCGCCGTCCTCCTCCGCCCAGAACTGGGTGGTGGTCGGTTCGAGGTCGCGCCCGTCGAGTTCGGGTTCCGACACGATGCCCTGCTCGAAGACGAACACGTCGGTCCGCAGGACCATGATCCGGTAGAGCGTGGCCGGGTCGATCCTGTCGAGCGTCGCGTGGTGGAGAGTCGGCACGTCCTCACCTTAGACAGAAAGTCCGGTGCGTAATCCGACGGAACCAGGGACGCGATCTGCGGGGCGGGTCCACACTGGAAAAGCAGCAGCTGAGGGCAACTCGAGCAACCGAATGAGGGTGGGCATGGCCGACGGCGAACCTCTGATACCGCCGAGTGCCGTCGACGTGGATTTCTCCGACGTCGCCTGGGGAGCGGACCGCACGATGTCCGACTTCGAGACCGGGATGTGGCGGATGGAGGAGGTGCAGCCGAAGCTGCGCTCACCGATCGTCGCGGTCGACGTGCTCGACAAACCGCCGGACTGGGACCGGCTGGTGCGCGCCCACGAATGGGCGTCGCACATGGTGCCGCGTATCCGGATGCGGGTGGTGGAGCCGACGTTGCGGCTGGGCAACCCGATGTGGTCGGTCGACCCCGAGTTCGATCTCGACTATCACCTGTCGCGGGTGCGACTGCCGGAGCCGGCGACGTTCGACCACGCGCTCCGGATGTGCAGGCATATGGCGACCGAGCCGTTCGACCGCGCCCGGCCGCCGTGGAGCGCGATGCTCATCGAAGGACTGGACGACGGCCGCGCCGTCTACGTGGTGAAGACGCATCACAGCATCACGGACGGTCTCGGCGGCATCCAGTTGATGACGCTGCTGCACAGCAGGCGCCCCGAACCGTCCCCGGACAAACCGGATCGGCCCGCGCCGTTACCGGAGCAGATGTCGGGCGGCGGCGCACTGTTCGAGCAGGCGCTCGACAACGTGCGCAGCGCCCCCGGCCGTCTCGGCGGCCTGATCCGCGGCGCGGTGCGGACGGCGATGACCGTCGTGGGCGACCCGGTGGGCAGTGTCGCAGAGGTCGCCGGCTACGCGAACTCGATCCGCCGGGTGGTGACCCCTCCCCCGACCACGGGTTCGGACCTGCTGCGCGACCGTGGACTCGGACGCTGGTTCGGGGTGCTCGAGGTAAGTGTCGACGAACTGCGTTCCGCCGCTCACGTCGCCGGCGGGTCGCTGAACGACGCTTACGTGGCGGCCCTCCTGGGCGGCTTCCGCCGCTACCACGAATCGTTCGGCCACGACCTCGAGACGATTCCGGTGGGCATGCCGGTGAGCATGCGTTCGGCGTCGGATCCGACGGGCGGCAACCGGTTCGCCGCGGCCCGATTCGCCGGACCTGTCGGTGAGCGCGACCCTGTCGCGCGGATCAAGAAGGTGCGCGCGATCATCCTGGGGCTGCGCCAGGAACCCGCACTCGGACTGCTGGATTCGGCCGCCCCACTCCTGGTCCGGCTTCCGACGGTGGTGCTGGCGAACTGGTACCTCTCGCAGTCGACGGGTCTCGATCTGCAGGCCAGCAACGTCGCCGGTGTCCCCGTGCCCGTGTACCTGGCTGGTGCCCGGATCGAGCGGATGTTCCCGTTCGGCCCGGCCCCCGGTTGCGCGGTCATGGCCACCCTCGTCTCCCACGTCGGCACGTGTTGCATCGGCGTCAATCTCGACACCGCCGCCGTCACCGAGCCGGCGCGGTTCATGGTGTGCCTGCAGGAGAGTCTCGACGAGATCGTCGAACTGGGCCGCGGGTGAAAGGAAAGGCTGACGCGATGGACGAGCAGACGACACGGCCACGGGTCTATCTCATCGAGACGATGAGCGACATGGAGGACGACGTTCTCCGCACGTGGCTGGAGCGGCAGGCGAACGACTCCGGTCAGCCGCCGCCGACGGTCCGCGTCACCGACCAGGCCCTCGCCGATCTCGTGCGCCGGAAGGATGATCCGCTGCTCACCCCGCTCCGGGTGGTCTGGCTGCCGAAGGAGACCCATCCGGACGGCGCGCAGCGATTCCGGGAGACGCTGTCGCTGCGCGATCCGCTGCACCCCGGCCAGAACATGCAGCGCCGGGTGATGCGCGACGACCCGGCCCGGTGCCAGGTCCTGGAAGGCGATCCGGCCCCGCTCAGCGACCTCGAACGCCGGCTCGCCGAGAACGGCGGCGGGTCGCTTCCGGATTTCATTCGCCGCCAGGCCGCGCTGACCCTCGAGCGGGCCGAGCGGACCCTGCTGGGCACGCAGTACAAGGTGTCGAAGTTCGTCGTCGACGAAATCACCGACGCCAGCCGGTACCACGACGGCACCCGGGAGCTGTCCGCGAAGTTGAACCTCCCCGTCGCCGAGGTGGATCGCCGGGCCCGTGGGGCACTGGACGAGATGGTCGCCGCACAGAGCAGGCGTGCCATCGCGCTGTGGGACCAGTTGGGCCGCTACTTCTCCCGCGCCTACCGCCTCGACGTCGACACCACCCGGCTCGACGACCTGCGGGAGCTGAACAAGGAACATTCCCTGGTGTTCCTGCCCAGCCACCGCTCGTACCTCGACCCGCTGGTACTGCGGCCGGCGCTGCTCGCGAACGATCTTCCGCTCAACCACGTGATGGGCGGTCTGAACATCAACTTCTGGCCCATCGGACCGATCGGCAAGCGCAGCGGCACCGTGTTCATTCGCCGGAAGTTCGACGGCGACGAGATCTACAAGTGGACGCTCCGCGAGTACATGCGCTATCTGCTCACGAAGCGGTTCAACCTCGAGTGGTACATCGAGGGTGGGCGCAGCCGCACCGGGAAGCTGCGGCCGCCGCGGTTCGGTCTGCTCAACTACCTCGCGAAAGCCTTCCGGAGCAGCGGGACGTCCGACGTGTATCTCGTCCCGGTGTCGCTGACCTACGACCAGCTGTACGAGGTCGGGGCGATGGCGGCGGAGGCGCACGGCCAGGCGAAGAGCAAGGAGAGTCTGCGCTGGCTCTTCGGATACGTTCGGGCACAGGGTCAACGGCACGGCGTCGCGCACGTCAACGTGGGCAGGCCGATGTCGCTGGCGGACTACCTCGGCCAGGAGGACGACCTGCGGCTGGCGGTGCAGAAGACGGCATTCGAGGTGTGCCACCGCATCAACGAGGTCACGCCCGTCACGGCGTCGTCGCTCGTCATGCTCGCGTTCCTCGGCATCGAAGACCGGGCGCTCACCGTCGCCGAGGTCGGTGCCATCCTCGGACCACTCGTGGACTACATCACGGCGCGCTCGTTGCCGACCGCGGGCGACGTGGACCTGACCGACCCACAGGTGATCCGCAAGGCCGTGCGCACCCACCTCGATTCCGGTGTCCTGCGGAGTTTCGATCAGGGCAGCGAACGGGTGTTCTACCTCGGCCGGGATCAGCATCTCGTGGCAGCGTTCTACCGCAACAACACGATTCACTTCCTGGTGATGCGGGCGATCGCGGAGATGGTGCTGCGGGCGGCCGTCGATCAGCAGTTCACCGATCCGCTGAACGACGGATGGGATGCGGCGCTGCGAATTCGCGATCTCCTCAAGTTCGAGTTCTTCTTCAGCGAGAAGGACAGCTTCCGGAAGGAACTGCGGGCCGAACTGGATCTGATCGACCCGGCGTGGGAGTCGAATCTGGGTGACCCGCAGCATGCGGCGAACCTGTTGTCCGGGATGCGTATTCATCTGGCGCACCGGGTTCTGCAGCCGTTCCTCGAGGCGTACGCCGTGGTCGCGGGTCAGCTGCTGCGCACTCCCGTCGACCGGAAGTTCGACGAGAAGGCCTTCATGACGTCGTGCCTCGCGCTCGCCGAGCAGCGGCGCCTCCGGCAGCAGATCGGGAGCAGCGAGTCGATTTCGGCCGAACTCTTCACGACCGCGCTCAAGCTGGCACGAAACCGGGGCCTGGTCGAACCGAATGCCGAGAACATGGCGGCCCGGCGGGTCGAGTTCGAGGCCGAACTCCAGGCCCTGATCGATCAGGTGCTGCGCATCCGGGCCATCGCGCACGAAAATCTCGACCAGATGGGTGGTAGGTGAGTAGATGAGCGATCTCCGCAGTCTCCACGACGACATCGCGGCCGCCGTTCCCGGCGCGGGCACCCTCGCCGCGTTCGATCTGGACGGCACCTTGATCAGCGGGTACTCCGCGAGCGTCGTCTACCGGGACCGCCTGCGTCGCTTCGACATCAGCGTGGCCGAGCTTCTGCGCACCACGGGCGCCGCGGTGGAGACCCGCTTCCGGGGTGCCGATGTCGGCAACCTGATGCGCATCGGAGTGCAGAGCCTGGCCGGGCGCATGGAGGACGAGATGCAGGAGTGGGGGCAGCGGCTGTTCCGCCAGGAGATCGCCAGGATGATCTTCTCGGAGGTCCGGGGACTGCTCGCCGCGCACCGGCACGCCGGTCACCGGGTGGTGATGGCCACCTCTGCCACCCCCTATCAGGCACTGTCGGTGGCCGCGGACCTCGACATCGACGCCGAGGACGTGCTGTGCACCCGGCCCGCGGTTCTGGACGGGATGCTCACCGGGAAACTTGAATCGCCGCCGCTGTGGGGTCCGGCCAAGGCCGAGGCACTGCGCGAGTACGCCGACAAGCACGGAGCGGACCTGGGTGACAGCTTCGCGTACTCCAACGGCGCAGAAGATGTTCCGATGCTGAAGTCGGTAGGACATCCCGTGGCACTGAACCCCGACAGCAAGCTCGCGGCGACCGCGCGGCAGAACGGCTGGCCGTCGGTGAATTTGCGACCACCGGAGAGCGGCGCCGACCCGATGTCCATCGCCCGCACCACCACCGCGATCGGCGCGCTGATGGGGGCGGCCGCGTTCGGCGTCTCCGCCGGCCTGCTCACCCAGAACCGGCAGACGGGCGCCAACCTGGTCGGCAGCTTCGGCCCGGATCTCGCGCTCGCGATCTGTGGGATCAACGTGCGCATCAAGGGCAAGGAGAACGCGTGGTCGGCCAGGCCGGCGGTCTTCATGTTCAATCACCAGAGTTCGCTCGACATGCTGGTGATCGGCAGCGTCATCCGTCGCGACGTCACCGGCGTCGCGAAAATGGAGGCTGCGCGCGATCCCCGGTTCATTCCCGTGGGGGCGCTGCTCGACGTCGCGTACATCGACAGGGCGGACAGCACGAAGGCGAGGGCTGCCCTCCGCCCGGCCGTGGACAAATTGCAGTCCGGCATCTCCATCGCGATCGCCCCCGAGGGCACCCGCTCGCCGACTCCGCGCCTCGGCAAGTTCAAGAAGGGCGGATTCCACCTGGCGATGCAGGCGGGAGTGCCGATCGTGCCGATCGTCATCCACAACGCGGGCGAACGGATGTGGCGGAACTCGCTCGTCGCGCACCCCGGCACCGTCGACGTCGACGTCCTCGCACCTGTGCCGACCGACGGCTGGGACCTCGCGGATCTCGACCGGCACGTCGCCGAAGTGCGCACCCTGTTCGAGGACTGTCTGCACGCCGGGCACCGCTGAAACGATTTCCTCGAAGAAAGTTCCCGAAGGATGTCGAGAACCCCGGATGTGCTCCGTCCTGTTCCTGAAAGCGCCAGAATGGGCGCCACACCGGGTGAGGAGACAGAGATGCCGAAGTTCATGTTGCTGCAGCACTACGAGGGCGGCGCGGGGTGCGACGTGCCGATGACCGAGTGGAAGCCGGAGGACGTGCAGGCGCACATCCGGTTCCAGCAGGACCTCAATACGGAACTCGTCGCGAAGGGTGAACTCGTCGACGCTCAGGGGCTCGCCGGACCGGACGTCGCGAAGCGTGTCACCTTCGACGGCAAGGGCGCTCCGGTGGTGACCGACGGACCGTTCCCCGAATCGAAGGAACTGCTCGCCGGATACCGCATGATCGACGTGGAATCCGAGGCACGGGCGCTGGAGATCGCCGCGCAGACGTCAGCGGCACCGGGGCCGGACGGCGCACCGATCCAGCAGCCGATCGAGGTCCGGCAGGTGATGGGCGCGCCCGACACCGATCTGTGAGCACCGACGCCGCAATCGAGGGCCTGCTGCGCGACCTCGCGCCGCAGGTCCTCGGTGTGCTCGTGCGGAGGTCCGGTGATTTCGAGGGGTCCGAGGACGCGGTGCAGGAGGCGCTGCTCGCGGCGGCCCGGCACTGGCCGCGGGAGGGGTTGCCGGACAATCCGCGGGGCTGGCTGATCCAGACCGCCACCCGCAAGATGACCGATCAGATCCGCAGCGAGATCGCCCGCCGCATGCGGGAGGAGGTGGTTGCCCGGCAGGTGCCGCCGTCGACGGACGTGCCGGATCGGGACGACACCCTGCTCCTGCTGTTCCTGTGCTGCCATCCTGCTCTCACCCCGGCCTCGGCCATCGCGTTGACGTTGCGTGCGGTCGGGGGGCTCACCACCGCCGAGATCGCCAACGCGTTCCTGGTTCCGGAAGCGACGATGGCACAACGGATCAGTCGCGGAAAGCAACGCATCACGGCCTCGGGGATACCGTTCCGGCGGCCGACGGGTGACGAGTGGACGGAACGCCTGCGGTCGGTGCTGCACGTGCTCTACCTGATCTTCAACGAGGGATACGCCAGCAGCATCGGCGATCACCTGCACCGCACCGAACTGTCGGCAGAGGCGATCCGGCTCGCGCGGGCGGTGCACGCGATGCTGCCCGACGACGGCGAGGTGGGTGGGCTGCTGGCGTTGATGCTGCTGACCGATGCCCGCCGCCCCGCCCGCACCGGCCCGCACGGCGAGCTGATCCCGCTGGCCGAGCAGGACCGTACGCTGTGGAACCGGGAACTGATCGTCGAGGGTCAGCGGGTGGTGATGGACGCCGTCGCCCACGGTTCGATCGGGGCCTACCAGCTGCAGGCCGGAATCGCGGCGGTGCACGACGACGCGGATCGGGTCGAAGACACCGACTGGGCACAGATCCTCGCGCTGTACGGTCTGCTCGAGCGCATGTCGGACAATCCGATGGTGACGCTGAACCGCGCGGTGGCCGCGGCGATGGTGCACGGACCGGCCGCGGGGCTGACGATGCTCGAACCCCTCGACGAGACCCTGGCCGGGCACTATCGACTCGACGCCGTCCGCGCTCACCTGTTCGACATGGCCGGCGACACCGAATCGGCCCTCACGCATTACCGCTCGGCGGCGAACCGCACCACCAGCGTGCCTGAGCAGCAGTACCTCGCGGCGCAGGTGGCCCGGCTCAGCGCTCCCGGCGGGGTGTCACGACCCGAGTAGTCGACTACGCGCGACGGGGCGCCGGCCAGGCGGGAGAGTCGGTGGAAACCGGTGGTGCGGCGAAGGGAGCAGGACGATGAGCGAGCGTGACGGCGTCAAACCTCACGAGCGAACGGACCTGCGGCGCCACGAATTTCGACTCAGCCTGCTCGTGGCCTCGATGGCCGTCGTCGGCACGCTGATCGGCTCGGTGTGCGGAGGGGTGTTCACCTTGCTGAACACGTCGAATCAGGTGGAGGCGACGGTGAATCAATCCTCGAACGAGTTCCTGCGAACGCAGCGGCAGCAGATCTACTCGGAACTCCTCACCGCGGCCAACGAGGTGCGCATCACGTCGGGTTCCGTCTCGGTGGCATTCGACCGCTTCGACGGACCCGACCTCCTGACCATGATCGCCGATGTCCTCCGCCCGCTACCTCAACAGAACATCGTCCTCGGCTCGAAGTTCACGGCGGTGGAGTTGATCGGATCCGAACCGGTCGTGGAATCGGCACGGCGAATGGTGGTCGAATATATGGCCGGATCCGAGACGATAGGCTGGCTGAGCACCGACTTCGCGACGGATGACGTCGTGTCGGCGGACGCCCTGTCCACCCGCCAGCAGCAGTTCGCCGACCACTTCCACGCCGGGATGAGCGCCCAGGAAGACTTCCTCTCGGCGGTGCGAGACGAACTCGGCATCCCCGAGCACGGGGACCTACCGTAAGAGCAACGGGACGGGGCCACGTCGAATCGGCTCGCCAGGACCGCGGCGGATGGGCACGATGGGGAGATGCCCGCGACCGGTCCCACCTCCACACAGCAGGCCTCGGAAGCACCCGCCGAGCCTTCGCTGCTCCCCCGCATCTGGGCGCTCCTGCGTCCCTACCGCGGGTGGCTTGCGCTCGTCGCGGCCGCCATCGTCGTGTCCTCACTGCTCGGCATCGTGAATCCGTTCCTCACGAAGGCGGTGTTCGACCGCGCACTGTTTCCCACCGACGGCAGTGGTGTCCATCTGACACTGCTGCTGTGGCTCGTCGTGGCCATGATCGTGGTGACGCTGGCGGGTTCGTTGATCGGCGTCGGCCAGAGCTACCTCACCACCAAGGTCGGCAACCTGTCGATGGCGGATCTCCGGGAGCGTCTGTTCGCTCACCTCGAGAAGATGGAACTGGCGTTCTTCACGTCCACCAAGACCGGCTCGATCCAATCGCGTCTCGCCAACGACGTCGGTGGGGTGCGGTCGGTCCTCACGTCCACGGCGTCGAGCATCCTGTCGAACGTCGTCACCGTCACGGCGTCCCTCATCGCGATGCTGCTGCTGTCGTGGCAGCTGACGCTTCTCGCGGTTGCGCTGCTCCCCGGCTTCGTCTACCTGCAGCGGCGGGTCGGCGCCCGGCGACGGGTTCTGGCGCGCAAGACGCAGGAGTCGTTGTCGGACATGACCGCAATCACCGAAGAAGCGCTGAGCGTCTCGGGTGTGCTGCTGACGAAGGTGTTCAACCAGGCCGACACCGAACTCGACCGGTATCGAACCGAGAACGCCCGGCAGACCGAACTCCAGGTGCGGCAGGCCATGACGGGGCAGGGCTTCTTCGCCGTCGTCAGCTCGTTCATGGCGATCACTCCCGCTCTCGTCTACCTGCTGGCGGGGTATCTCGTCAGCGGCGGTTCCGCGGCGCTGTCGGCGGGCACACTCGTCGCGTTCTCGACCCTGCAGGCCAGGTTGCTGCAACCGTTGGTCTCGCTGATGCGGGTCACCCTCGACGTCCAGACGTCGATGGCGTTGTTCCGCCGCATCTTCGAGTACCTCGACCTGCAACCCGCGATCGTGAACCGCCCGGACGCCGTCGAGTTGCCCGCGGACTCCCCCGGGCGGGTGGAGCTGGACGACGTGTACTTCGCGTATCCCGCGCCCGTCCGGCTGGCCACCGCCGATCCCGACCCGGTGGCACTGCGCAGCCTGGGTCGCGGCGGCGGGGGCGGCGGCATGCGCGGCGTCGCGACCGTCGCGCCTCGGCTCCCGGCCGCGGCGACGCCCGAAACCGAACCGGCGGAACGTCGCAGCCGGCGCTGGGCGGTCGCGGGCACGTCGCTGGGGATCGAGCCGGGTCAGCTCGCCGCCTTCGTCGGACCGTCCGGCGCAGGCAAGACCACGCTCTGTTATCTCGTGCCGCGCCTGTACGAGGTTGACAGTGGCGCCGTCCGGGTCGACGGCCACGATGTGCGCGACCTGACCATGAGCTCGCTCGCCGAGGCGGTCGGAATGGTCACCCAGGACCCGTATCTGTTCCACGCCTCGATCGCCGACAACCTTCGATATGCCAAACCGGACGCGACCGACCCCGAACTGCAGGCCGCCGCGGCGGCCGCCAACATTCACGACCGCATCCTCGGATTCGACGACGGATACGACACCCTCGTGGGCGAACGAGGATTCCGCCTGTCCGGTGGCGAGAAGCAGCGATTGGCGATCGCACGGGTGCTGCTGAAGAACCCTCGCGTACTGATCCTCGACGAGGCGACGTCCGCACTCGACACGGTCTCCGAGCGACTCGTCCAGCGAGCTCTCGGTGAGGTGATGCGCGGACGCACCACCCTCGCGATCGCCCACCGGCTGTCCACCATCCAGCACGCCGACGTGATCTTCGTGATCGACGAGGGAGCGCTGATCGAACGCGGCACGCACACCGAACTCCTTGCGCGACAAGGGCTGTACGCGCGACTTCACGCCGAGCAGTTCGGCGGCGGGCAGGTGGAGTGCCGGTGCACCGACGGCGTCCGATTCACCGATGGGACGGTGCTGGCCCCGAGCGCCCCCGCCCGGGGCGGAGACTTCTAGTGCCTACAGGAACTTGCTGAACTGGTCGTTGGCCCTCTGCATCACGAAGTCGTACGGCGGCGAGAACTTGCGCGCCCACCAGTAGCCGAACCGGATATCCGGCGACGTGTACACCAGGTACCGGTCCTTCTTGATACCGGCGATGATGCAGGACGCGACCTTCTCGGGCGTGACGGCCCGCTTCTCGAAGCGGTGGATGGCCTTCTGGATGCGCGGGTCCTCGCGATCGACCCCAGCGATCTCGACCGTCCCCACCAGCGGCGTCTTGACCGCACCCGGAACCACGAGGCTCACGCCGATGCCGTGCCGTTTGAGATCGAACCGCAAAACCTCGGACACTCCGCGGAGCCCGAATTTGCTTGCGCTGTAGGCTGCATGCCACGGGAGGGCCAGCAGTCCGGCAGCGGAAGAGACGTTGACCAGGTGACCGCCGCGCCCCGCCCGCACCATCGAGGGCAGGAAACTCTCGATGATGTGGATCGGACCCATCAGATTGACGTCCACCATGGACTTCCAGTGGCGGTGTTCGAGATTCTCGACAGTCCCCCACGCGGAGATACCGGCGACGTTCATGACGACGTCGAGGCTGCCGAACTGATCGTGGACATCGGCGGCGAAGGCGGCGACGGTGTCGTAGTCGGACACGTCGAGCGCGCGCGAGAAACTGACGGTGCCCCCGCGGCTGCCGACTTGTTCGACCGTCTGCGCCAGGCCGACCTCGTTGATGTCGGTGAGAAAGAGTTCGGCGCCCTCCGCCGCGGCCGCCAGGGCGGTCGCCTGCCCGATCCCGCTACCTGCACCCGTGATCAGGCATTTCTTGCCGTCCAGCGTCTTGATCGCCATAGCCGTGCGAGCCCCCGTCGTCACCGATCCGTGTCGGCTGGAAGTCTACGCACGCAATCTGATTGCGCGCACGCAACTGCAGCGGTGCCCCTTCCCGAGAAGAAACGCGAACCGGCCCTCACCTGGCCGGTTCGTAACAGTTCACAACCGCTGTGTCATTTCTTCCTGATAGGTACGAATCGTCCTCTCGATTCCGTTGGCGTCGTCGTCGTTTCCTCGATGCCGGGCGTCGTCGGCGCGCTCGCGCAGAACTCGAATCGCCTTCCGAAGCTCGGCGTCACTCATTCTGTGTTCCATATCACAATCATCCCCGACGGCTTCAGATTTGACCAGACTCGGGGGTGCGCCGGAGCGGCGGAACCCCGCCTGAGCTGGACAATCGTCCAACCGAACGGGGAGACCCGCAAAGATCGCATGTCGGCCGAGGGGCGGATCGGCGACCGGCGGCCCGGAGCCCGTGCGGATGCCACTGCTTCACAGTAGTGTTCACAAAGCCCCGCAGGCCGCGAGCGACCTCTCGACGTTGCGATGCGCAACGCAACACAATTGCCCTGAACTGGGGATATAGGCACCGCAGCCTCACGGCACACAGCCCTGCAACGTTGCCAGCTAACTCCCAGTGATTGAAAGGGCAACCACGCAGTCGCGGCGGCGGCCGCGACCGACGGGACGACCACGGCTCACCTCGCACCGGCACCTCTCTTGAACTTTCAACGGTAGAACGCGCGTGACGAGCACAGAGGGCATCCGAAATGTCTGCGATCAACGAGCGGAGAGCAGTCGATCGTTGAAACATATATGAGATAAGTCCGGCGCCGGCCGACGACGTTTTGCCCCTATGTCCGTGAGTTATCAATCGGTTATCATCGTGGTACGGTGTCGTTCACACGACTGACGCCCGCACGAGAGAGGACCCGGCGGCTCACAATGGCAGATTTTGCTGCGCGGTTGAACAAGCTCTTCGACACGGTCCACCCTCCGGGACGCAAACCGCATACCAACGCTGAGGTCGCGGCGGCACTCATCGCAGACGGACATCAGATCTCGAAGCCCTACATCTCCCAGCTCCGATCGGGACAACGCACCAACCCCTCCGACGAGACGGTCGCGGCATTCGCTCGCTTCTTCAAGGTGAAGCCCGACTACTTCTTCAACGACATCTACGCCGCAAAGATCGACCACGATCTCGAGCTTCTCTCTCAACTCCAGGGATACGGACTTCGCAAGCTCTCCAGCCGCGCGTTCGACCTATCCGAAGAGTCGCAGAACCTGCTCACCACGATGGCCGAGAAACTTCGCGCCAGCGAGGGGTTGCCGGAGGTCCCACCGGACGCGTCCCGCTGATCACCGGAGCCGTTGGGCGGCAACGAGTTTGCCGCGGGCCGCACCCGACGCCCGGGTAGGACTCACCGAGCGCACCCGACGACACCGCCGGAATGCCCTGCCCGGCGTGCTCACGTGGCGCATGATGGAGCAATGGTTGACAGACCGCAGCTCGGTCCCACGATCTTCGTCCTCTTCGGTGCCACCGGGGACCTGTCCAAACGTATGGTCCTCCCCGCGTTCTTCCAGCTCGCCCGGTCGGGGCTCCTGAACTCCGAGTGGATGCTGATCGGCACCGGTCGGGGCAACGTCTCCGACGATCAGTTCCGCGACCACGTGCGCGACGTCGTCAACCAGTTCGGAGTGGCGCACGACGACACCGACTGGGAGGCGTTCGCCCGGCGGCTGAGATTCGCCGGCGGCGGCTTCACCCCGGACAACCCGGGAACGCTCCCCGCGGCCGTGCGGCAGGCGCGGGAAGACCTCGGCGCGGCGGACGCGCAGTTGGTGCACTACCTGGCCCTGCCACCCAGCACGTTCGCCGAGACCACCCGCGCGCTCGGCGCTCACGACCTGGCCCGTGGCGCACGCGTCGTGTACGAGAAGCCGTTCGGGACGTCCCAGGAGGCGTTCACCGAACTCGACGAAGCCGTGCACCACGTCCTCGACGAGAAGCAGATTTACCGGATCGATCATTTCCTCGGCAAGGAGAGCACCCAGAATCTGCACATCCTGCGCTTCGCCAACGGGCTGATCGAGGGCGTCTGGAACCGGGAACACGTCGAGCAGGTACAGATCGACGTGCCCGAGACACTCGACATCGACGACCGCGCCCGGTTCTACGACGCCACCGGTGCCGTCCTGGACATGCTGGTGACCCACCTGTTCCAGGTCGCCGCCGAGATCGCGATGGAGCCGCCGGAGACGTTGGGTGCCGACGACCTCCAATCTGCCCGTGAATCCGTGATCGGGACGTTCCGTCCCCTCGACACCGCCGACGTGGTGCTCGGCCAGTACGAGGGATATCGCGACGTCGACGGTGTCGCGGACGATTCGACGACGGAGACATTCGTCGCCGCGCGGCTGTGGGTCGACACGGACCGCTGGCGTGGGGTGCCGTTCCTCCTCCGGACCGGAAAGATGCTGGGCGTCAGCCGGCAACGGGTCAGCCTGGTCTTCCGAAGTCCGCGCGGCCCGCTCACGGACATTCCGCCGGACGGCGCCGTCCTTACGTTCGATCTGTCCGGGGACGGCGAGATCGACATCTCCATGGTCGTCAAGGAACCCGGACCCGACGACAGCTTGTCGGTGGGGCACCTGGGCCTGCCCCTCGACACAGTGCCGCTCGCCCACGCCCTCGCACCGTATTCGCGTCTCATCCTCGACGTCCTGCACGGCGACCGGTCTCTGTTCACGCGCCCCGACGGCTTGGCGCACGTCTGGACCGTCGCCGACGCGCTGCTGCGTGACCCTCCCCCGGCCAAGCCGTACCCCGCAGGATCCATGGGACCGCCGGAGGCAGAAGACCTCGCCTCCCCCTGTGGGTGGCTGGTCACCGACTCTCCGAAATGATCACTGTCACGAGCTGAGGAACAGGCATGGACGACCACGAGATCGCCGATCGAATTCAAGCCCTCGTCGAGCAGGAGCACGAACTGCGGACACAGTTGCAGGAGGAGGGCCTGGCACCGCAGGAAGAACAGGCCCGGCTGCGGGCGCTGGAAACCTCGCTCGATCAGTGTTGGGACCTCCTGCGGCGCAGACGCGCCCGCCTCCACGCCGGCGAGGATCCCGACGACGCCACGGTGCGCCCCGAAGCCGAGGTCGAGGGGTACCTGCAGTAGTACCCGGCTACTCCGTCGCCGATTCGAGGGTGTCCGCCCTCGCCGGGGCGGGACTGGTCTTGCGGAAGTCCTCGTACGCGTCGGCGAGATCCAGCACCCATCGGCGCGGCGACATGCCCTGGGGCGGCGCGATCCACTCGGTGTCGAGGACGTCCGAGGCGACCGGGTCGTCGATCCAGCGGGCGAGAATCCCCGCGCGTTCGGCGGTCGATTCCGGAAGATCCTGTTCGTCCGTGTCGAGCATGCCCGCGCCCGCCTGCAGGTACAGCGCATCCATGATGTGCGCAACCGCGTCGGAGGCGCGGAGAACGGTTGTGCTCCCCTTGCCGTCGCCCTCGACCACCTCGGGGAACCGTGCTACGAGCACCGAATGCACAGTGTTCATGCGGCGCAGGTCCTGCCGTGCGCGCAGCCACGTCTCGACGAGCACCCAGACGGTGCCGACCGACACGACCACGGCCGCGACGGTGTATGCCGACGAGGAGCCGACGGCCCATGTCTCCCCCGGCACCTCACGCACCAGTCCTACGACAGCCGCCGCCAGGACGATCGCCGATCCGACGACGATCAGTGAGATTCCGCGGCCGAGCGGTGTCCACGCGACGTGCCGGACCCCGGTCACGACCACCGCGGCCAGCGCGATCACGATGAACACCAGCGCCGGAACGGGATACCCACCGGCAAGCCCGATTCCGAGCACGACGGCCACGGTGTAGACGACCACGGCGACAGCGCGCAGCGCAGGACGCGGGAGTATCGGCCACACGGAGATCGCGCCGACCGCGCTCGCGGCGGCGAACAGCGTCCACGCCAGTTCGAGGACGATCTCCGACAGCCCGACAGCCGGGGCCACCGTGTCGAGACGCCCGGCGACGTCCGGAACGGCCAACGTGGAGGCGAGGGCCGCGCTGGACACCGCCACCACCATCGCCACGCGCAGCGGCGTCGGCTGACGCGCGGCGACCCGGCCGATCCGGGCACCCGCGGCAGTCCAGACGACGAGAGAAACCAGCCAGCCCATCAGCCGATCGCCTCGTCGTAGCGGAGCACGGACACGGGAGTCCCGCGCCCTCGCATCGTGTTCAACCGGATGAGCAGCATCGACGCGAACGTCTCGGCCTCCCACTCGGCCACCTCGTCGGACGGCTGCTCGTCTTCCCGCCGTCGCGACCGCTGACTGAGCATGTAGGCGATCAGATCGTCGCCGGCTTCGAGCGTCGCGGCGACGATCTCGGCTCCTTCGTGCCGAAACACGATGTGACCCAGCTCATGCGCAAGCGTGCGGTCGAGGTCCGGCAGGCCCGGGGCCAGCACGATCACGTCCCGGTCCGGGTACGCGCGTCTCTGGCCGCACACACCGGGCGCCATCGATGTCGTGAAATCGAGTTCGATGGGACGCTGCCGTTCGCGGGCCACCGCGTCCACCACGTGCCGGAGTGACACTACTTCGGCACGGGCCGCCGCGTCACACACCGCGTCCACGGCTGCCGCGACCCGGCGATGAGATCTGTTCGCCCCCACGACTACATCCCTCCACTCGAAGCGGACGGGAAGAATTCCGCCCGCGCGGCCGCGATGCGCGCCTGTTGTGCGCGAGCACCCTTGAAGGTCAGCGCACCCACCCCGCCGGCGCAGCACAGCAGCACGCCGACGCCACCGAGAACGGTGATCGCAGGCAACGGCTCGCTGTGGACCACGGGAACCATTCCCGGCGGCGCAGCGGCCGGATCGCCCTGGGCCGGTGCCTCCGCGGCGGACGACGGTCCGTCGCTGCTCGGTGTCTCCCCGGCAGGCCGATCCTCGGGTGCGGAACCCGCCGGACCGCTGACCCCCGGAGCTGCCGCGGCGGCGCCGGAACCGGAACCTCCGGCCGCCGCTCCCCCGGACGCCGGGGGTGCGGCAGGGCCCTCGGAGCCCGGGGCGGCAACAGCGTCGGAACCCGAGTCGTCTCCGGAACCGTCGTCGCCGGGGAAGTCGGGGCGCACGACCTTCGGTTCCCCCGCCGGCGGCAGCTGGATCGGGGGCGGAGGCGCAACCACGACACGTGATGTCGAAGGAGTCGACGTCTTCGTGGGTTCGGCAGTCCCGGACGGTTCGGTGGTCCCGGACGGTTCGGTGGTCTCGGACGGTTCGGTGGTCTCGGACGGTTCGGTGGTCTCGGACGGTTCGGTGGTCTCGCTGGGTTCCCGTGTCTCGCTGGGTTCTCCGCCACCGCAGCCGCGGCGACTCTCGCACGGCGGATGAGGATCCTGTGGCTTGCCGCCGCCGGCAGACTCCGAGGAAGCGTCGTCGCATCGACTGCTGGCGCAGTCGTGATACTGGGGATCGGCGGAGGCGTCGGACGGGAACACCGAGACGGTGACCCAGCCGAGTCCGGACAAGAAGGCCAGCGCCAGTCCGACCATGGTCAGCCTTCGAACAACACGACGCGCGCTCACTGTGCACCCCCCTCGTATTCACGACACGACACCACGTCTACGGCGACGTCGCCGCTGTCATGGTATCGAGCGAACCGAGCGGAGGTGCTGGTGGTGCCGGTGTCGGGGAACCGGCACCACCAGCGGTGCCCGAGCCAGGTGGGACTCGAGCAGTTCTGAGAACCCCTGCGGGTTCGGTGTTGTCGCGTGGAGGTGCTGATCGGTCAGCGGAAGGCTGGGTTCTCCGACGCGACCCTCGCGACTTCGGTTGGTCGGCCGGAGTTCACAGGACGTTCACCAGCAACATCGTCGCGGTGATGGTCGCGACCACCGTTGCCGGCTCCAAGAACTTCGAGATCTTGTCCATTGCCTGCATGTATTTCCACCCCGTGCGATCGACCCCTTGATGACCTACGGACAGTACACAGCATTCAGTTACCTTTTGGCAAATCCAAGAGCCGAGCATTCGCGCGGTGCCACGTTCTCGCTCCCCCGACGACGGCGCTCACCTGGTCCGGAATGCAGAAAAGGCACTCTCTCCGAATGGAGTGAGTGCCTCTTCTGTGGTGGAGCTGAGGGGAATCGAACCCCTGACCTCTTCGATGCGAACGAAGCGCGCTACCAACTGCGCCACAGCCCCGTGCGGATCCTGCGATCCGCTCGGCAAACTCTAGCAGGCCACCCGCGGCGGGAGCGAATCGCCTACACCGACGTAGCTTTCGGCCCGATTCGCCCGGCTACTCACCGGCAGCTCGGCGCATCGTGGCCTGCTGCATCTGCGCGTCGTCGAAGTGTTCGAGATGGTCGAATTCGGGGTCCTCGTCGTCCACTTCGAGGACGACGGCACCCGGACGCCGCAACCGGGCCGGGATGAGGCGGAGTTCCTCGTCGCTGCGGGACTCGACACCCAACTGCGAACGGTTGAGACGCGCGGTCCGTCGACGGCGGATCTCCTGCTCGATCTGGACCTGCCGGCGCAGATACGCCAAGTAGCCGACCAGGCCGACCACACCGGCTGCGAACGCCCACCACATCAGCGGGGAGATGATCAGCCCGAGCGCCGCCGACATGATCGTCGCGAACACGAGCCCGAGAACTGACCGCTGGCGAAACCCGTACCGTGCCTCGCGCGCGATCGCGTCGGCCTCGGGATCGAAGCCGCCACGCCCTCGGCGCGCCGGTACGTACTCACCGACCGGTGCCCGCTCACCGTCGAATTCGTCTTCCTCTGCGTGAGTGTCCACAAGGTCCTCCGCGTCGTAGCCGTAGTGGTCCGGTACCGGTTGCCAGTACGGGTCGCTGCGGTGTCCAGCCGCGGGTCCACGCTGCACGGGACGTTCGTCACCGCGGTGCAGCACACGCGTCGCGAGTGCTGCGTCACTGGTTTGCCGAATCCGGGGGCGGTTGTTCACCAGCATCGGAACCAGGACGAAGAGCCACACGACGACGAGCCCGATCCAGAGAAACGAGTTCGGCATATTGCGACCTCCTCCCAATCGTCTACCAGCATGGATACCGCTGTTGACCCACCCAGGCTAACCGCATGAACACGCACATCTTGGCAGACGCGCCGATCTCACCATACTCAGGTGTCACATGCGTAACGCGAAAATGTGGTGCTCGACATGCCTCGCGAAGGCATAGGGAACGATCCGGCAAAGACTCGCCGAAAGCGGAGCCCCGGTCAGGAAGCTTTGATACCGTCAGATAACTGCCGCGTAGCTGGACGTTTGTCCATATCCACCACGGCGGTCACGCCCAGGTGGCTTTGCCACTCCGCACGAGCGAATCCGCCACCGTGCCGGGCACGTCCTCGACGGTCATGCCGACCAGAATGTGGTCGCGCCACTGCCCGTCGACGTCCAGGTAGCGCTTGAGGAGACCTTCCTCGCGGAAGCCGACGTTGCGGAGCACCGCCTGGCTCGCCAGGTTCTCCGGACGCACGGTTGCCTCCACGCGGTGCAACCCCACGGGTCCGAAGGCGTGATCGAGCCCCAGCGCGAGTGCGCCCGTGGCCACCCCGAGCCCGTTGACGTCGCTGGCCACCCAGTAACCGATCCAGGCGGAGCGCAGTGCACCCCGCACCACGTTGCCGATCGTGATCTGGCCGCAGAAATTGCCGTCGAGTTCGATGGCCATCGGCAGCATGCGACCCTTCCGGGCCTCCGACCGCAGACTGCTGCACAGTCCGGGCCATCCTGAAATATGGTGGCGCGCTTCCCAGGGCGCCTCCCCCGTCGGCTCCCACGGTTCGAGGTGCGCACGGTCGCGGATGCGCAGACGGCTCCACGCGGCCGCGTCACGCAACCTGATGGCGCGCACGGTGACGACGCCACCCTTTACCCGCAGGGGCCCGAGATGCGGCGGCCAACCCGGATGCTGTGTCATCCCGTCTCACACTGTCGCGGTGTCATCAGCCCCGCTGCGCCAGAAAGGCCACGTCCACCTGGTCACCGGTCCGGACCTCGGTGATCTCGGGGTCGATGAGGACCAGGCAGTTGGCCTCGGCCAACGTGGCGAGCAGGTGCGAGGACGCGCCCGGCGCCCCGCCGAGAGCTTGGACGAGGTACTCCCCCGTGGCCTCGTCGCGCATGAGCTGACCGCGGAGAAAACCCTTGCGGTGCTCGATGGACGTGATCGGTGCGACGGTGCGGGCGGTGACGACGCGTCGCATCGGCTGCCTGCGCCCCAGCGCGATGCGGATCAGCGGGCGCACCATCACCTCGAAGACCACCAGGGCGCTCACCGGATTGGACGGGAGCAGGAACGTCGGGACCTCGTCCCGGCCCAGCTGACCGAAACCCTGGACCGATCCCGGATGCATCGCGACCCGGTCGACCTCGAGGTTTCCGAGATCGGCGAGTGCGTCCCGCACATCCTCGGAGGCGCCGCCGCCGACTGCACCCGCGATGACGACGATCTCGGAACGGATCAGCTGACCTTCCACCACCTCGCGCAGGCGACGGGCGTCGGCGTTCGCGATACCGACCCGGTTGACGTCGGCGCCGGCGTCGCGGGCGGCGGCGGCCAGCGCGTACGAGTTGACGTCGTAGACCTGACCGGGACCGGGGGTCCGGTCGACGTCGACGAGTTCGCCACCGACCGAGATGACGGACAGCCGGGGCCGGGGATGCACGAGCACCTTGTCTCGGCCCACCGCCGCCAGCAACCCCACCTGCGCGGCTCCGATGATGGTGCCTGCCCGGACTGCGACGTCTCCGGGCTGTACGTCGTCGCCGGCCCGGCGCACGTAGTCGCCGGAGCGGACCGGCTTGTAGATCTTGACGCGGGCCCGGCCGCCGTCCGTGCGGTCGAGTGGAAGGACGGCGTCGGCGAGCGTCGGGAGCGGTGCACCCGTGTCGACCTTGACGGCCTGACGCGGCTGCAGCCGGATCGGCTGCCGCGAACCGGCCGTGACCTCACCGACCACGGGAAGCGACAGTTCGACGGGAGCACCGTCGTCGTCGCGGATGTCGGTTCCGGCGGCCTGGACGTCGACGCTACGGACGGCATAGCCGTCGATCGCGGCCTGGTCGAAACCGGGAAGCGGACGCTCGGTGACCACCTCTTCGGCACACAGCAGCCCTTGGGCTTCGGAGATCGCCACACGGACCGGCCGCGGTGCCACCGCGGCCGCGGTCACGATCGTCTGTTGCTCCTCGACCGACCGCAAGTTCTTGCCTCCCGAGCTTCTAGGAATCCGTCCGCTTCAATCGGTCGATCAGCCATTCGCGCAACGATGGGCCGTACTCGTCCATGTCCAACGCAAAGTCAACCGCAGCACGGAGGTAGCCGCCGGGATTTCCGAGATCGTGTCTCGTGCCTCGGTGCACGACGACGTGAACGGGATGGCCTTCCTTGATGAGAAGGGCAATGGCGTCGGTGAGCTGGAGCTCGCCACCGGCGCCGGGTTCGATCCGCCGCAGCGCATCGAAGATCGCGCGGTCGAGGAGGTAGCGACCTGCGGCGGCAAACGTGGACGGCGCATCCTCGATGGCCGGCTTCTCGACCATGCCGACGACCTTGAGGACGTCCGGGTTGGTGGCGTCGGGAACCGTCTCGACCTCGAAGACGCCGTAAGCGCTCACCTGATCCTTGGGGACGTCGATGGCGCACAGGACGGTGCCGCCACGCTTGCGGCGGACCCGCGACATCGTCTCGAGCACTCCGCGCGGCATCACCAGGTCGTCCGGAAGGAGCACGGCGATCGCGTCCTCGTCGTCGTCGAGGACCGACTCCGCGCAGCCGACCGCATGGCCCAGTCCGAGAGGCTCGTCCTGGACGACGGATTCCACCTCGAGCAGGCCGGGAGCCTTGCGCACCTTCTCGAGCAGGTGATACTTGCCGCTGGCCTCGAGCTTGCTCTCGAGAACGAGATCCTCGACGAAGTGGGCGACTACTCCGTCCTTACCCGGCGAGGTCACGATCACGAGCCGGCCGGCACCCGAATCCGCGGCCTCTCCGGCCACGAGTTCGATACCCGGGGTATCCACGACCGGGAGCAGCTCTTTCGGCACGGTCTTGGTCGCGGGGAGGAATCGCGTACCCATTCCCGCTGCGGGCACGACAGCCGTGCGAAAGGCGCTGGCGGTGTGCGGTGCGGCGTCTGTCATGCCCACACCTTAACCGTGCGGACCTACTCGATAGTCACCAAGATCCTGTCGGTTACCTCCCGCAACCCGTCGGGACGCTCGCCGGTCGGCTCTAAGGTTGGGGCATGCACGCACGAACGAAGGACGAGTGGCGGCAACTGGTGCTCTCCGGGCGGCGCGCGCTGACCCCCGAACGCCGCACCGCCGAGGACCGGGCGCTTGTCGCGCTCGTCACACAGGGAATCTCCTGCGGATCGACCGTCTGCGCCTACGTTCCCACCGCGCTCGAGCCGGGATCGCTGGACTTTCTCGACGCCCTCCGACAGGTCGCCGGACGCGTCCTCGTGCCCGTCACGCGCGAACCGGGTCCGCTCCACTGGTCCGAGTTCACGGGCGCGGACGGTCTCGCCGACGCGAGTTACGGCCTGCGCGAGCCGACCGGACCGGTGTGGGAACCCGACGAGATCCGTTCGGCCGGGACCATTTTCGTTCCCGCCCTGGCCGTCGACAGGAGGGGCGTGCGCCTCGGCCGCGGCGCCGGCTTCTACGACCGGACTCTCGGCCTCGCCGCCCCCTACACACGGCTGATCACGGTGGTCCGCGACGAGGAACTGGTATCCGAGCTGCCCGAGGACCCCCATGACGTACGTATGGGATGGGCACTCACCCCCGGAAAGGGCCTCGTCGCGCTCGGCGAACACTGAGGACGCTTCCGGCCCCGGAATAGTTCTCTGATTAGCCTTGTTGGCACTGTCGACTGTAGAGTGCTAAAAACCTGCGGTTTGACTACACAGTGCGGAGGAACCCCGGTGCCCACTTACTCATATGCGTGCACGGCATGCGACAACCGTTTCGACATCGTCCAGTCGTTCAGTGATGACTCCCTGACCGTCTGCCCCGCATGCTCGGGCAAGCTTCGCAAACTGTTCAACTCCGTCGGCATCGTCTTCAAGGGCAGCGGTTTCTACCGCACCGACAGCCGCGGCACGTCCGGCGCAGCAAGCGAGCCGGCCAAGACCGACTCCGCTCCCGCCGCGAAGTCGGAAAGTTCGTCGACGGCCTCGTCCAGCTCTTCGAGCACCGCAACCGCCGCACCGGCCAAGGCTGCTGCCAGCTAGTTCTCGCACCTCCGCGAGTTATCCACAACTTCTCGCCCATCCACAGGCGGGCCCATTCGGTGCACCCACGGGCCCGCCGGTCTCCTAGCGTCGAACCATGTCGTTCGACCCTGTCCAGACCGGTCGCCGCCGGTCGAACCGAGCACACCGCAGCCTGAGCCCGTCGTGGGCCGACCGGCTGTCGGACCTCGCCCATCCCGGTTGGGCCCGCACCCTCGTCGCCCGACGCGTCCTGGCCGCCGCGCTGGTCTGCCTCGCACTGGCCCTCCTCGCCCGTGGAGACCCCGACTCCGCCCGCTCCGCAGTCGTGGTGGCCGCCCGGGACCTCCAACCAGGCGTCGTTCTCACGGACGCCGACGTGGAAGTGGTGGAACTCGAAGCGGGAACCCTGCCCCACGGGGCCGTCACCGCAGTGGCGGACGTCGACGGGCGCACCCTCGCCGGACCGACCCGCGCCGGTGAAGCCCTCACCGACGTCCGGGTACTGGGCCCCCGCCTGGCCGCCGCCGCAGCCGGCATTGACGACGCCCGGATCGTCCCAGTCCGACTCGCCGACCCCGCTGTCACGGAACTTCTGCGTGAGGGCGATCGCGTCGACGTGCTCACGGTCGATCCCGCCACACCAGCGAATCCGGACCGGCGGTCCGGCGCCACCGTGCTGGCGTCCCGCGCCGTCGTGGTGTTGGTGACACCGTCCGAGAACGGGCGTGACCAGCGAGAACGCGTGGTGATGCTGGCCCTTCCGGCGTCCGAGGCCACGACGGTGGCCGCGGCATCCCTCACGAGCGCGATCACCGTGACCTTTCAGTGATCCGTCACGCGGAGCCGTACTGATCTAGTCTTTTTTGCCAGACAGTGCTGGATGACTTGCCACCCACTCGAGGAGACGTCGACATGTTCAAGGGATTCAAGGACTTCCTGCTCCGGGGGAACGTCCTCGACCTCGCCGTCGCGGTCGTAGTCGGAGCCGCGTTCACCGCCATCGTCACAGCGTTCACCAACAACGTCATCAATCCGCTGATCGCCGTTGCGGGCGGCGCCAACGATCTGGGCTGGGGTTACCAGATTATCGCCGACAACCCGGCCACCTTCATCAACATCGGCGCCGTCATCACGGCTGTGATCAACTTCGTGATCGTCGCAGCGGTCGTGTACTTCATTCTCATCGTCCCGGCCAACGCCGCGAAGAAGCGGTTCATCACCGAGCCGGCCGACAAGAAGGCCAGTGAGGCGGACCTGCTGATCCAGATCCGCGACATCCTCGAGGCCAGCCTCCAAACCGGCGGGGCGGCAGCCAGTTCCGACGGTGCGCACGCCATGCCCGCCGAGAAGGCGGCGAACCTCGACAAGACGCGCGAATAGCGTTCAGACAACTCCGGGCCCGTGCAGCAGCTGCGTGCACGGGCCCGGACTCTTTGGTGGAACGAATATCAGCCGATGCTGAAGGGCTGTCCCCACAGGGTGACGGTGCTGCTCACGTTGTCCGTCTCGACGGACACGTTCACGTACGACCGTGCCTGCGCGTAACCGGCGCAGCCGTTCACGCCGAGGGTCGAGTCGGCCCAGGTGACCGAACCGTCGGTACCCTCGAAGCTGTTGTATGCCGAGTGCGACTCTCCGCCGTAGGCGTCGGCCGACTCGAGGTCGAGGATGTCGACGCTGACGGCCTCACCGGGGCCGAGGGTGATACCCGCGCTCGTGCCGCCGTCGACAGGAACCGAAACGGTACCGTCAGCATTCACCACCGGAGTCGAGCCGGCTTCACCGCCTGCCTCCGCACCGAAGTCGACCTGGCAGGCCAGGACGTAACCCGGCTGGATGTCGGCACCGGTCGCTCCGGCGCCGTCCAGGTGGACGGAGGCCTTGCCGTTGACCCAGACGTTACGGTGCAACGGAGTCGAACCCATCGACGGCGAAACGTTCGCGCTCTCATCGGTCAGGTTCACCGTCACCACGGTGCCGTCAGCCAACGTCTGCGTGATCGAACCACCAGGCAGCGGAATGAACGTGTCGGCGCTCGCCGCACCGACGGAAAAGAAGCCCATGGTCGCGGCAGCAGCGGCACCGACCGCGGCCAGACGCACACCGTTCTTACGGTTGATGATCATTGTTCCCCTCTCAGGGATAGAAACCTCGCGCACGCGAGAAAGTGGGTGGGAAGAACTGCGAAAGAGACCGAAATCAGCCGATGCTGAACGGCGCACCGTACAGAACGGTCTTCGAGTAGTCGTTGCCCACGATCTCCACGACCGAGTACGAACGAGCCTGCGCGAATCCACCGCACTTCTGCACCTGCAGCTCCGCATCCTGGTACTGCAGCGCGTACACGCCGTCCTTCTTGATGTCCTTGCCACCCAACGGCACGTACTTGATCTCACCCGAAGCCAACGGAACCGTCAGACCCGCACTCGCCGACAACGAATCGAGACCCAGACTGAACGACGGGTTCGCCGACAGACCGGTGATATCCACCTGGCAACCCACGATGTACCCGGTCGACACCCGCGAAACACCATGCGTCGTCGACGCATTCGTACCGTTGTAGGTACCCGCATTGTTCGTCGTCGAGTTCGCGTCCGGAACGTCGGTGACGTCCTTGATGCCCTTGACATCGGCAACGACGGTGCCCGACACCCAGGCCACACGACCGACGCCATTGGCAGCCAGCGACGGCGACGACAGAGCGCTCTCCGCAGTACGCGTCAACGTCACATTCGGACCGGCCTTCGAACCATCAGGCAGCGGGATGAAAGTATCCGCGCTCGCCGCACCAGTGGACATCAAACCGAGTGCAACAGCCGCAGCAGCACCCAGGCCTGCAATACGGGCGCCACGGCGCAGGCCGGACTTGCGGTTCTCGCTCATTCGTTCCCCTCATCAGGCGTGGTTGCTCCGACCTTCGGAGAAGACCTACGACCTAGCGAGGTCCAAAGTTAGAGCATTCGAGTCTGAAACGTAATATCCGGAACGGTGCATTTACGTAAGTGTTACCAGACATAAAGGCGCGTTATTTGCGCGTAATAGCGCATTTTTGACGCGCCAAAAATCGGGGCGCGAGTATTACCGCGCCCCGATTCCGGGTAATTCCTACTTGTTTATGGAGAAAGCAATCAGCCGATGCTGAAGGGCTGTCCCCACAGGGTGACCGTGCTGCTGACGTTGTCGGTGCTGACGGCAACCTTGACGTAGCTGCGCGCCTGGGCGTAGCCGGCGCAACCGCTCACTCCGAGGGTCGAGTCGGCCCAGGTGACCGAACCGGTCTTGCCCGTGAACTTGTTGGCACCGGAGTGCGACTCGGCGCCGTAGGCGTCCTTCTTCTCGAGGTCGAGAATCGTGACGTTCTTCGCCTGGCCGGGGCCGAGGGTGATTCCGGCGCCGGTGGCACCCGTGACCGGAATAGAGACGGTGCCGTCGTCGGCGACGGACGGCGTCGAGCCCGTCTTGCCGTTGGCGCTGGCACCGAAGTCGACCTGGCAGGCCAGGACGTAACCCGGGGTGATCGAGGCTCCCTTGGCTCCGGCGCCGTCCAGCGTGACGGAGGCCTTGCCGTTGACCCAGACGTTACGGTGCAACGGAGTCGAACCCATCGACGGCGAAACGTTCGCGCTCTCATCGGTCAGGTTCACCGTCACCACGGTGCCGTCAGCCAACGTCTGCGTGATCGAACCACCAGGCAGCGGAATGAACGTGTCGGCGCTCGCCGCACCGACGGAAAAGAAGCCCATGGTCGCGGCAGCAGCGGCACCGACCGCGGCCAGACGCACACCGTTCTTACGGTTGATGATCATTGTTCCCCTCTCAGGGATAGAAACCTCGCGCACGCGAGAAAGTGGGTGGGAAGAACTGCGAAAGAGACCGAAATCAGCCGATGCTGAACGGCGCACCGTACAGAACGGTCTTCGAGTAGTCGTTGCCCACGATCTCCACGACCGAGTACGAACGAGCCTGCGCGAATCCACCGCACTTCTGCACCTGCAGCTCCGCATCCTGGTACTGCAGCGCGTACACGCCGTCCTTCTTGATGTCCTTGCCACCCAACGGCACGTACTTGATCTCACCCGAAGCCAACGGAACCGTCAGACCCGCACTCGCCGACAACGAATCGAGACCCAGACTGAACGACGGGTTCGCCGACAGACCGGTGATATCCACCTGGCAACCCACGATGTACCCGGTCGACACCCGCGAAACACCATGCGTCGTCGACGCATTCGTACCGTTGTAGGTACCCGCATTGTTCGTCGTCGAGTTCGCGTCCGGAACGTCGGTGACGTCCTTGATGCCCTTGACATCGGCAACGACGGTGCCCGACACCCAGGCCACACGACCGACGCCATTGGCAGCCAGCGACGGCGACGACAGAGCGCTCTCCGCAGTACGCGTCAACGTCACATTCGGACCGGCCTTCGAACCATCAGGCAGCGGGATGAAAGTATCCGCGCTCGCCGCACCAGTGGACATCAAACCGAGTGCAACAGCCGCAGCAGCACCCAGGCCTGCAATACGGGCGCCACGGCGCAGGCCGGACTTGCGGTTCTCGCTCATTCGTTCCCCTCATCAGGATTCATGCAAGTTCCCAGCCCCGACGATCGAAGCTGAGGAGTGGTCCATTTCGGGCCCAGCGCAGTATTCGCAGCAAAGGTGTCCGCAGAGTTAACTGCGGACGACCAGTTGCCGGAATTTCGACACTAGAGACAAACCTCACAAGGAGGCTCGTCCGGGCAACGACGTGGCACCACGCCCCGCCCTCCATCTTCGTACTGACTCGTCAGGGACATTAACCCGAGCTAAGAACCTGGGCAACGTGATCAGCTCGTGACGCAATTGTGATGTGCCTCACAAAGTTGAAAACGAAACATTACCTACGGGTAGCCCCGCTTTGGATTCTCGTGAACGAAAGCGGCCGTACCAGTAGTTTTCCGAGCGCAATTTTTTCCGTTACTGCCGACAACACTTAGATTCATCCAGATTTCAATCAGGCGTCTACCCGTGATGAGGGGGAACCTGACGCCGAATCCACTCCTCGGACTCATTGCGTTTGTCCACATACTGAGATGCCTCGTCCTGTCCGCGTTCGTCCGCGGTGGTGTCGGGGAAGACGTCCCCGAAGATGCGTTCGAGCCGGGCCCTGTCGATCGGGGCCCGGCTCGGAACTGCCTGCTCGTCGGGCTCGCTGTGCGAGTCCGGCTCGTCGGAACGAGAAATCGTCTCAGCCTTCCAGACCGGACAATTCGGAAATCACGTGCGCCGCGAGCGGCGTCAGGGTGGCCATGCCGTCCCGGACCGCGGCGCGGGAGGAAGCGAGGTTTACCACGAGTGTGCTGCCGGACACTCCGGCGAGCCCGCGGGAGAGGCCCGCGTCGAGCGAACCGGCGGCGAGACCGGAAGACCGGAGGGCCTCCGAGATTCCAGGAATCTCGCGGTCGAGGACCTCGGCGGTGACATCGGGGGCGACGTCACGCGGCGACACGCCGGTACCGCCGACGGAGACGACGAGGTCGACGCCTCCGATGACGGCGGTGTTGAGCGCGTTGCGGATCTCCACCTCGTCGGCCGCCACCGCCACGATGGCGTCGACGATGAAGCCGGCCTCGTTCAGCAGTTCTGTCACCAGGGGCCCGATGGAGTCCTTGCCGTCACCGTGAGCGGTGCGGTCGTCGACGATTACCACCAGCGCGCGGCCGGCCAGCGAGGCTTCGATTTCCATGGTCCCTACCGTAGTGGCCCCGTTCAGAACAGACTCGACCTGCCCGAGAATCCCCGTGTTCATCAGCGGCCACCCTGTTCGGCCGTTCCGAGCGTGACGTCGACGGTCTTGGTATTGGATCCGTTCCCGTCGGTGTAGGTGATCGACACATTGTCTCCCGGTGCGTGTGAACGGATGGCGGCGATGAGCGCGTCGCCACTGGTGATGACGCGGTCGTCGACCTCGGTGATCACCGACCCCTTCGGAATACCCGCCTTCTCCGCCGGGCTGCCCGCCGTGACCTCGACGACGGTTGCACCGTTGGCGGCGTCCTGCGACGGGACCTGGATCCCGATGACGGCCTGGGTGGCCTTGCCTGTCTTGACCAGCTCGTCCGCGATGCGCCGGGCCTGGTCGACCGGGATCGCGAAGCCGAGTCCGATGGAGCCGCTCTGCTCGCCGGCACCGGAACCGCCGATGCTCGCGATGGCGGTGTTGATGCCGATCAGCTGGCCGTCCATGTTGACGAGGGCGCCGCCGGAGTTGCCCGGGTTGATCGCCGCATCGGTCTGGAGGGCGTCGATGACGGTGTTCTGGTTGCCGGACTCGCCGCTGGTGGACACCGGGCGATTGAGCGCCGAGATGATGCCCTCGGTGACGGTCCCGGCCAGGCCGAGGGGCGACCCGATCGCCACGACCTGCTGTCCGACCTGCACGTTGCCGGACGTTCCCAGCTCGATCGGAGTGAGGTCGGTCTTGCCGTCCACCTTGATGACCGCGAGATCGGACACCGGGTCGGCGCCGACCAGCTTGGCGTCCGCCGTGCTGCCGTCCGAGAAGGCGACCGTCAGCTTGCCGCCCTTTGCTGCCGCGCCTGCCACGTGATTGTTGGTGAGGATCATGCCGTCGGACGAGATGACGATGCCGGATCCTTCTCCACCGGAACCGCCTGCCGTCGCCACCTCGATCTGGACGACGCTCGGGACCACCTTGTTCGCGACCGCCTGCACCGAACCTGCCGGTGCATTCGCGGCCGGGGTCGCGGTGTTGTTCTTGGGGGCGTCGAGGGAGTTGGTCACCGCGGCGCCGCTGCCGTTCCGGTCGGTTGCCAGGGAGCCCACGACGCCACCGATGCCACCGCTCACGAGAGCGAGCGCCACAGCGCCCACCACGATGGCGGTTCGGGCGGGACGCTTGGTCGCGGTCGCCGTCGATCCCTCCCCGGCCTGTCCGGGGCCCTGAAGGCCGGGGAACGGGCCCTGAGGCGCCCCGTGCTGCCCGACCCCGTGCTGGGCACCCGGGTGTCCCGGAGCGCCGTGCTGGGCACCCGGGTGTCCCGGAGCGCCGTGCTGGGCACCCGGGTGTCCCGGAGCGCCGTGCTGAGGCTGCCCGAACTGCTGGGCGGGCTGCTGCGGCGCACCGTACGGATTGCCCTGGGGGTACCCGGGCGCGCCGTAGGCCTGCTGACCCATCGGACCGCCCGCGGGGTTCTGCGGAGTGGCCGGAAACTGCTCGGTCGGGTGGTAACCCGGCGTCGACTGCGGGTGGGCAGGCTGTTCGGGCCGCGCGCCCTGGTCGCCACCGGCATTGTCGCGGCTGTTGCCGTCGTGACTGTCTCGATCTTCGGTCATCGCATCACTTCCATCTCCCGCGACCGCCCGCAGGGGGCAGTCGCACCGTCTCTGTGTACGAGAGTGCCCGGTGGGACTGAGAAGGTCCTGAGACCGGCCTTTGAGTTAGCCGAGACCCTGAGACTATTCCGCTTCGGGTTCACCCGGAAGGACGATCCGGATGAGCGCACCGCCCCGTTCGGAGACGTCGACGGCGATCGTGCCGCCGTGCTTGACCACCACCTGCCTGACGATCGCCAGACCCAGCCCGGAGCCGGGCATCGAGCGCGACGCCGTCGACCGGTAGAAGCGGTCGAACACCAGCTCCCGATCCTCCTCCGGAATGCCCGGTCCCGCGTCGTCGACCGTCAGCTCGAGAAGTCCGTCGCCTGCCGGTTGCATCGCGACGCGCACCTGCTCACCGGTGGGACTCCACTTTGCCGCGTTGTCGAGCACGTTGAGCACCGCCCGCGACAATCCCGCGTGGTCGCCGTACACGAACCAGGGAACGGTGACGGCGGTGAAGTCGATCTCGTTGCGCCGGCGGCGCGCCCGCTCGAGGCTCCGTTCCACCACTTCGCTGAGATCGACTCTCTCGAAGATGGTTTCCGGTGCGTCCTCGCGGGCAAGGTCCACGAGATCGCCCACCAGCTGCGAGAGTTCCTCGATCTGCGCCACCACGTCGGTGCGCAGTTCGGCCATGTCCTCGTCCGGAATATGCGGTGCGCCAGGACGACTCGACGCGATCAGCAATTCCATGTTGGTGCGCAACGAGGTGAGCGGCGTCCGCAGTTCGTGTCCCGCGTCGGCGACGAGCCTGCTCTGCCGCTCCCGCGATTCCGCGAGCGCCCTCAGCATCGTGTTGAAACTCTCGGTGAGCCGGGCGAGTTCGTCGTTGCCCGTCACCGGCATGGGCGTCAGGTCGTCCGTCCGTGCCACCCGTTCCGTGGCGGCGGTGAGCCGGGCGATCGGACGCAGACCGGTGCGCCCCACCGTCGTTCCGGCGGCGGCCGCGAGGACCACTCCGCACCCGCCGACGATGAACAGCACCCAGGCCAGGCGGTCCAGCACGGCGCCCGTCGGCGCCAGTCGCTGCGCGATCACCAGTGTGCTGCCGTCCTGGGTGCGCTCGGCCAGCACCCGCTGATTCTCCGCCGTCCGCAACGACGTGTCGCGCTCGCCGCGGGCCACGGACAGTTCGGGTTCACCGATGGGGACACTCGACCCCGGCGGTGTGTACGTGTCGAGGTCCGGGAAGATCAGCGCCACACTGATGTCCGTCGTGTACAGGGTCGCGCCCGCGATGTAGCGCGGATCGAACGTCACGAGATTGCTGTCGATGAGCGCCGACGCGCGGGTGCGCAGCTGGTTGTCCACATCCGCGTACAGAGCCCGCGACACCACGGCGTACGCCGCGATCGCCATGACGGCCACCGCGATGGCCACCACGGACGCAGCGAGCAGCGTCACCCGCCACCGCAACGACACCGACCGCGTCAACGGCATCGGAGGTCGCATCTCGGGCGGTAACGGAATCGGGCCTGTGGGGTACCGGGAAATGTGGTGCGAGTCGTGCTTCGCCGACCCCGACCTGTCGGCGGTCTTGTGGAACGGAACAGCCATCACGGAGGAGTCTCCCGCAGCACGTAGCCGACTCCGCGGACGGTGTGCAACAGGCGGATCTCACCGTCCGCCTCCGTCTTGCGACGCAAATACCCGATGTAGACCTCCAGCGCGTTGCCGGACGTCGGGAAGTCGTAACCCCACACCTCCTCGAGGATGCGTCCGCGGGTCAGCACCCGGCGCGGGTTGGCCATCAGCATCTCGAGGAGCGAGAACTCGGTGCGCGTCAGGCTGATGGACCGCTCGCCACGCGTCACCTCGCGAGTGACCGGGTCGAGCGTGAGGTCCTCGAACGTCATCTTCTCCGAGTCGATGCCCGGCTCCGGCGCGGCGCGGCGCAGCAGTGCACGCAGCCGGGCCAGCAACTCCTCCAGGGCGAAGGGTTTGGGCAGGTAGTCATCGGCTCCGGCGTCCAGACCCGACACCCGCTCCGACACGGAGTCGCGCGCCGTGAGGACGAGAATCGGCAGGTCGTCGCCGGTACTCCGCAGCCGTCGGCACACCTCGAGACCGTCCAGGCGCGGCATCATCACGTCGAGCACGAGCGCGTCGGGACGTGCGTTCGCCACCTTCTCGAGTGCATCGATACCGTCGACGGCCAGTTCCACCGAGTACCCGTTGAAGCTGAGAGAACGCCGCAAGGACTCCCTCACGGCGCGATCGTCGTCGACCACCAAAATGCGCATACCCGACAGTTTGGCCCGATCAACTGAGATATGTCTGAGAAGGGACCATCGAAGTGCCCTGTTGGCCAGTCACTCGAGGACGCGTGGACCCGGCAGACCCCAGTTCCGCCACAGCGCCAGCACCCGCAGCGCCGACGCGAACACCGTGCCCACCACCAGCGCCACATCGGTGCCCGAACCCCACTCGCTCACCGCGACCACCAGCGCCGAACCGAGCAGCGCCGGCACCGCGTAGAAGTCCCGCTGCAGCAGCAACGGGACCTCGTTCACCAGCACGTCGCGCAAGATCCCGCCGCCGATCGCCGCCGTCCCACCGATGAGGCACGACGCGAGCGGACTCGCCCCGTGGTCGAGCGCGATCACCGCGCCCGTGCTCGCGAACAGGCCCATGCCCAGAGCGTCGAGCACCAGGATCTCCCGGCGGAGTCGCCCGACAGTCGAATGCAGGAAGAACACCAGCAACGACATGCCGAACGACGTGCCGAGGTTCGGCCAGCTACCCAGCGACGTCGGCGGATGGATGCCCAGCAGGACGTCGCGGACGATGCCGCCACCGAGAGCGGTGAACACACCGACCACGCACACACCGAAGATGTCGAGTCGCTTCGTCACCCCAACCAGGGCGCCCGAGGCCGCGAACACCGCGATGCCCACCAGTTCCAGGATGTACAGCAGCACCCGCCAAGGTTCGCACGATCACCGTCACTTCCCGGCCGGGTCCCCCAATCCCAGCTTCACGGCCTTCGACCCGTGAGTACTTGTTAACCGCCCGCGGTTAACAAGTACTCACGGGCGCGTGCGCACTCCATAGCGGCGTTCGAACTTCTCGACGCGGCCCGCGGTGTCCATCACGCGCTGCGCGCCGGTCCAGAACGGGTGCGACTCGCTGGTCACGTCCACGACCACCAGCGGATAGGTGTTGCCGTCCGCCCATTCGACGGTGCGGTCGCTGGTTACCGTGGACCGCGTGAGAAACGTGGTTCCGGTGCTCGCGTCCTGGAACACCACGGGGTGGTAGTCGGGGTGGATGTCGGACTTCATTCGTGTCCCTCTCTCGATTCGGGTTCTGCGTAGGGTGATTCGCTGCTCTCGCAGGGATCTTCGTGGAACTGCCCGAACGGGTCGGGCCACGACCGCCATCCCGCTTCGTCCGCGAGTTCGTCGTCGGTGACGAGCGCCCACTGCAACGTGCGGTCGATCTCGGTGGGGTCGGCCGCGTGCACCAGCACCACCATCGACGTGTGCCGGTCACCGAAGCGCTCGTTCCAGCACAGCGCGGCCATCGCGCGGCGCGCAGTCGGGACCTGTTCCTGTTCCTCCGGGGTCATCGCGGCCAGCCAGCGGTCGGCACTGGCCACCCGCAGTCCCCCACCGGCCGACTCGAGCCACAGTGCCTCGTCCGGCTGCGTCGCGACCCACACGCGTCCGCGCGACGTGACGACACCGTCGAGGAGCACGTCCACGGCCTCGTGCAGCCGTTCCGGATGGAACGGCCGGGTGGCGGTGAACTCGACGAGCACGACGCCGCAGTCGTGGGACAGCGGCGGCTGCCCGCGCAGCAGCGGTGAGTGCGCGTGGGACGGCTCACCGCGCCGCGCGCCGGCCGGGATGTCGAGGATCAGGCGCTCGACGTCGAGCGCGTTCCCGCCCCAGACGATCGGCGCTCGAGGTGCCAGCCGGGCCAGGACGGCGTGGAGCCGGGCCTGCTGCCAGCCGTCGCCGGCACTGCCCGACACCACCAGGGCGTCGGCGAAGTCCACCTGCCCGACCGCGACCTGCGCGACGGTGCGGTCGTCGTCCAGTGCGTCGTCGCCGGTGGCGTCGGCCAGCCACGATGCCGCGTCGAGGCAGGTGACGACGCCGTCGACGCGAACGTCCCTCGATGCCGGACCGTCGATCTGCCCCACCACACCGGACACCGCCACGTGCTCGACCGCCCAGCACACCGCCTCGGGCTCGAGCCGGCGGTCGAGGTGCAGCACGATGCGCTGCACCGAACTGCGGGTGTGCAGGCGGCGGAGCAGCGGGAGAAGGTCGACGCGCAGCGTGCAGGAGATGCAGCCGTGCGCCAGTTCGAGGATGCCGCGGCGCTCGCGCGGCGCCCCCGACTCCAGCGTGGTGACGGTGCGGCGCACGACGCCTTCGTGCACGAGGTCGAGATCGTGATGCACGACGACGGTGCCTTCCCGGAGCAGCGACCGCGCCGTGTCCTCGGTGGGGCGGTTCCACCCGGACACCAGGATCAGCGGAGTCCGGCCGTCGAGTATCTCACTCACGAGCACCCTTTCGATAACGATTGTCATTACGTGGACAGAACGCTACATTGGAATCACGTCGTTGTCGAAAATGATTGTCATAACCTCTTGGGGCGCCCCCGCGAGAGGACAGAGAGGAACGCCCATGTCGGCGCACTGCCAGGTGACCGGACGCCAGCCAGGATTCGGCAAGTCCGTGTCGCACTCCCACCAGCGCACCAACCGGCGCTGGGATCCGAACATCCAGAAGAAGACCTACCTCCTGCCCAGCGAGGGCCGTCGGGTCACCCTCACGCTCTCCGCAAAGGGCATCAAGACCATCGACCGGGACGGCATCGAGGCCGTCGTCGCCCGAATCCGCGCCCGCGGGGAGAGGATCTGATGGCCGCCCGCAACGAGATCCGCCCGATCGTGAAGCTGAAGTCGACCGCAGGCACGGGATACACGTACGTGACCCGCAAGAATCGCCGCAACGACCCGGACCGCCTCGTGATGAAGAAGTACGACCCGCTCGTGCGGAAGCACGTCGATTTCCGAGAAGAGAAGTAGAAGACACCGCGCATGGCAAAGAAGTCGAAGATCGCGAAGAACGAGCAACGCAAGATCGTCGTGGCGCGCTGGGCCGAGCGCCGCGCAGAGCTGAAGGAGACCATCCGCCGTCCGTCGAGCAGCGAAGACGAGCGCGCCGAGGCCCGCGCGGCACTGCAGCGTCTGCCCCGCGACGCGAGTCCGGTACGATTGCGCAATCGAGACGCTGCGGATGGACGTCCGCGCGGCCACCTGAGGAAGTTCGGGCTCTCTCGCGTGCGTGTTCGCGAGATGGCGCACCGCGGGGAGCTGCCAGGCGTCCACAAGTCGAGCTGGTAAAGGAAGAAGATGGCAGTCAAGAGAGCACCGTCGAAGAAGCCGCGTCCCGTCGAGGGCCGCAAGCCCAAGAAGAACCCGTTGTTCGCGGCCAAGATCGAGCACGTCGATTACAAGGACATCAACCTCCTCCGCACGTTCATCTCGGACCGCGGCAAGATCCGTAGCCGCCGCGTCACGGGCCTAACCCCGCAGCAGCAGCGTCAGGTTGCCGTCGCCGTCAAGAACGCTCGCGAGATGGCTCTGCTGCCCTTCACGAGCCGGTAACTCACGTAGGCACCGAAAAGGCCGCGTAATCCTCGGATTACGCGGCCTTTCGTCATTCCGGTCAGCCGAGCGCGGCCTGCATGTCGGCGATCTCCCTCTGCTGGGCGGTCACGATGTCGGTGGCCATCTGCCTGGCCTCCGGGTTCTCACCGTCGGCGAGTTCGGCGTTCGCCATGTCGATCGCGCCCTCGTGGTGCTCGATCATCATGGTCAGCCATTGCCGGTCGAACTGCGTGCCCGACAGTGCCGTCAGTGCGTCCATCTGATCGGCCGGCATCATTCCGTCACCGTGGTTCATGCCGCGCATGCCGGACGTGTCGGACGTGTCGGACGTCGGAGCCGGTTGCCCCCACTGCTGGAGCCAGGTGGTCATCCGGTCCATCTCAGGCTGCTGCGCCGCCTTGATCGCGGCGGCGAAAGCGACCACGTCGGCGTTGTCGGTGTGGCCGGCGACCATGTCGGCCATCTCCACGGCCTGCGCGTGATGCGGGTACATCCCTCCCACGAACGCGACATCGGCGTCGTTGAACTGCGCCCTCGCTTCGACGGCGGACGTCGATGCACCGGACGTCGCCGAGGTGCCTGCCGAGTCGGTGCCGCAGCCGGCCAGGACGAGAGCCGCGCCTGCCGCGGCGGCGATCAGGGCGGTGATGGTGGTAGTACGCATGAGGAACTCCTCGAGATCGATTCGGGAAATGACAGTCGGATCCGCCGGGGCACAATGCCCCGGGCTCCCTGTCACACCCGCAGAATCGAGAGTTCCGCCAAAGAGAACACCGTCCACGGTGGTGGTCCGCGCCCCGACTGCACACGGTCGGCGCTCACCCGCGACCGTCGCGCGGCGGGATCCACGGAATGCCACCACAGCAACATCACCGACGTCAGCGCGGCGATCACCACGATCACGCCGGCACACTGATGTCCGGTGAGATGGGGTTGCTCGCAGCCGTCCCCGCCGCAATCGTGGGGGTCTTCGGCGTGGGACGCGGTGACCGACGGCTGCTCGTGCGCCGCGCCGATCGCGGTCGGCGCGATCAGACTGTGCATGAGGAGCACCCCGGCCGCGACGGCGATCAGCAGCGCGGCACGCGCCCCGACTGTGCGCCTCCGCCCGGCTGCCGTCTCCACACCGCCACTGTAACCGGACATACCCAGCGGGGGTACCCGGACACGTGAGTGACAATGTGTGCCCCGGGACGCGAAAACACTCACATGGGGGTGTGGGCGAGGATCTCCAGACCCTGCTGGTCGAGTCCCCCGATGGTGTCGGTGAGGATGACGAGTCCGCGGTCGTTCTCGCGGTCGAGCACGACGGTGCACTGGAAACCACCGGTCGCGCCGCCGTGCAGTGTGTAGTCGCGACCTTCGAACGGGACGATCGACCACGTCAGCGCCCGGTAGTTGTCGCCGATCCACCGCTGGTCCATGGCCGTGCTCCCGGGGACCGTGCCGTCGATGAGTGCCCGGACGTACGTCGACATGTCGTTCGCCGTGGACCGCAAACCTCCGGCCGGGGCGTACGCGTCCAGCGGCCACGGGTCCTGCGACCTGTGCAGGACGTCGAATCCGCGGGTGACGTTCGCGGGCAGGTCGGCGGTGGTGAGCGGCATCCACGACTGCGACAGTCCGAGGGGAACCAGCATGCGCTCGCGGAGCAGCGACGGGTAGTCGGTGTGCGCGGCCGCGGCCAGCGCCTGGCCGAGCAGCGCGAAGCCGACGGTCGAGTACGAGTACGTGCCGCGGCTCGTGAGCGGCGCCGACTGCAGTTGCTGCAGCAGGGTGTCCCGGTCGTACGTGAACGGGTTGGACGCGACCACCCAGTGCCCGACGGCCACCACGGTGTCGGTGCTCATCGGGAACTGCGCCAGCCCGGACGTGTGCGACGCCAGTTCGAGCAGCGTCACGTCGCCGACCGGTGCGCCCTGCAGCGGCAGCACGTCCCCGACCTTCGTGTCCTCGCGCACCTCACCCCGGGCGACGGCGTCGGCGAACAGTTCCGCGGTGAACGTCTTGGTGACGGAACCGATCTCGAAGTCGGTGTCCTCCGTGGCCCCGAAATTCGCGAACCGGGTGCCGGCCGCGCCGATGTACGCGACGCTCGCGTTCTCGCGATAGCTGCGCCCGAGGACCTGCCCGGCGAGCGCGATCAGTTGCGGATCCCCACTCGACGGCGGGGCCAGCGCCGACGCCACGGGAGCGGCACCCCAGGCGAGGGTCCACGCGCAGAACAGCGCACAGAGGACGGTCGTTCGACGCAGCATTGCGGCTCCTCGAGCGCGACGGAACGCGCGCACAGACGATCTCCCCGACCGGAGGCTATTGTGACCCACCCGAACGCCGAGCACTAGACTTCGGAAGGTTTGCCGACAGGAGGCTGACCTGTCGAGGAGGTGCCCCGCAGCGTGTCGGGAGTGGTTGCGGGATTCACCGTCATATTCGTCATCATCGCCATCGGCTACCTGCTCGGCCGTCGCGGGACGCTGGGCGCGGAGGGCGAATCCGTCCTGGGCAGGCTGGTGTTCTTCGTCGCCACACCGGCGCTGCTGTTCGACTCGCTCGCATCGTCCGACCTCTCCGTCATCTTCTCGCCCACTCTGGCCGTCGCGGCTGCCACTGCATTGACGGTCGGCGCACTGTACATGGTCGTCGCGAGAGTCTGGCTACGCAGGTCCCTTCCGGAACTGACAATCGGCGCACTGTCGGCGTCGTACGTGAACTCCGCGAATCTCGGCATCCCCATCGCAGTGTTCGTGCTGGGCGACGCGTCGTTCGTGGCGCCGCTGCTGCTGTTCCAGATCATCGCGTACTCCCCCATCGCCCTCACCATCCTCGACGTCACCACGCTCCGGCGCGGCGCATCGCGACTCGACACGATCACCGCGCCGTTCAAGAACCCGATCGTCGTGGCGGGCGCCGCGGGACTGCTGATCGCACTCCTCGGCTGGGCACCCCCGGAAGCCCTGATGCAGCCGTTCCGGCTCATAGGTGGCGCGTCGGTGCCGGGTGCGTTGCTCGCATTCGGCATCTCGCTGTACGGGGTGCGGGTGCTGGAGAAGGGGACCAGCCCGCGACGCGACGTCGCGCTGGCGTCGGTGCTCAAGATAATCGTGCAACCGGTGCTGGCCTACCTGATGGCGCGCTATCTGCTCGGGCTCGACGGCCACGAACTGTTCGCCATCGTGGTGGTAGCGACGCTGCCGACGGCACAGAACGTCTTCGTCTACGCCAGCCGGTACGGGGTGGGAACGGTCATGGCGCGAGACACGGCCTTCGTCACCACTTTGGCTGCGATTCCGGGGATTGCGCTGGTCTCCGGCCTGCTCGCGGGATGAGGTTACCGTGGCATATGCGCGTAATCGCCCTCGCAGTGCTGGCCTGCCTCGCCCTCGCCGGATGCGGGTCCGGTTCGAGCACCGACGAACCGACGATTCCCCCGGAGATCGCGTCCGCAGTGGATCCCAGCCCGACCAATCCGTCGTCGGGGATGCCCATTCCCTCCGAAGTGCCCGGCGACGAGTTCGGCACCGTCTTCGAGTCGCGCCCCGACATCGTCCGGGCGAATCCGACCCCGTTCGAGTCGTGGTCCCGCGCGGACGGCAACAAGGTGGCGATCCACTTCGTCACCGGAACCCCGGAGTGTTACGGCGCCGACGCGACGGTCACCGAGAGCGACACCACCGTCACGATCTCGCTGCGCACCGGCACCCTCCCGGAGGCCGCCGACAAGATGTGCATTCTCGTCGCTGTGTTCGGCACCCTCGAAGTCCAGTTGCAAGGGCCGCTCGGCAATCGCCAGGTGATCAACGGATAACCCGGTGAAGCACTGGTTCCTCAATGTCTGCATCGCCACTGCTCTCCTCCAGGCCGTCTATCACGCTGTCCGCGTCCTCGTCTCCTACCGCGTCCTCGGGCTCGGCGGCGACGCCGTCACGATCGGCATCGTCACAGCCCTGTTCTCACTGGCACCGCTGCTCGTCGCGGTCCGGATCGGACGCGCCGTGGACCGGCGGCACGCCGCCGCGGTCCTACGGGCCGGTGTGCTGCTGACCGCACTGGGTGTCCTGGTGATCGCGGCGAGCGGCGACCTGATCGTCCTCGCGCTCGGCAATGTCGTCCTCGGGTTCGGCCAGATCCTCGTGACCGTCGCCGGGCAGGGGTTCATCACGCTCCTCTCCCCGCCCGGTGAGCTGGACCGGGGTTTCGCCGGATTGACACTCGGCGTCTCGATCGGGCAGGCCGTCGGTGTTCCGCTGGTCGGAGTGATCGCGGCGGCGGGAAGCGCGGACGGCGGCGTCGTCGAAACCACTCTGGCGTTGACGGTGATGGGTGTGGTGTCGCTGGCCGCGATCCCGTTCGCCTGGCCGATACGCGAACGCCCTCAGTCGGCGGAGTCGGCGCCTGAGGGCTCGCGACAGTCCGTGTTCAGCATGATCTCGACGACGGGGATGCGGCCGGCCGTGTTCAGCAGTCTGATCGTGCTGGCGTCGGTCGACGTCGTCGTCGCGTACCTCCCCGTCCTCGGGCACGAGTTCGGTTTCAGCGTTCTGCTGGTGTCGTTGCTGCTCACCGCGCGGACCGCGGCGTCGATCGTGTCGCGCGCGTTCCTGCCGTGGCTGCTCACCCGCGTGCCGCGGCAGAAACTGCTGATCTCCGCCACGCTGTGCTCGGCGCTGCCCACCGCCTTGCTGCCGTTCGTGCCCGACCCGGTCGGGATGGCGCTGCTCCTCGTCGTGGCCGGATTCTTCTGGGGCATCGGTCAACCACTGACGATGACGTGGGTGGCCGGGCTCGTCACCGCCGCCAACCGGGCCGCCGCGTTGTCGCTGCGGCTGACCGGCAACCGGCTCGGGCAGGTACTGATTCCGCTGGCCGCAGGCGCCGCGGCGGGGGTCGCGGGCACGTCGTCGATCTTCGTGATCACCGGCGGGCTGCTCGGCACCGCAGCGGTCTCCACCTGGCGAGCTGTGAGTACTTATTAACCGCCCGCGGTTAATAAGTACTCACAGCTCCGAAACGTCGCGTCCGTCGCCGTACGACGCTCCACTTCGTCGGATGTGGCGTGCGTCTCTTCTCGACACACTGGTTCCCAAGTCACGCGTTTGCCAGATCAGGGGTCAGGAGCCACACGATGAGCTATACCGGTGTCATTCCGAGCACGACCGACACACCCCGTCCACGCCAGGACGAGGCCGCCGTGTCGAGCGCGGTCCTGGCGTCCGGAGGGACCACTCCGCGGCTGCGATTCGTCGACACCGCGGATGCACTGCCCGAGCCGGCCGCCGTCATGGTCTGGCCGCAGGGCACCCCGCTGCTCGCCGAGTTGGTCGCGCTGTTCGCGGACCTCGGGTTGCGGGTCGCGTCCCACGAACAGCTGCCCGCGGGCGAGCCCGGCAGCCCGCTGCTTCACCGGTTCGACTTCAGCACCGGCGACTTCGCCTGGGACGCCGAAACTCCGGTCCTGCTGTCCGACGCGTTCGAGGCCGCGGCCGCCGGACATCTGGAGGTCGACGGATTCACCCGGCTCGTCGCCGCGGCGAACCTGACGTGGACGGACGCCGTCCTGGTCCGGGCGGCCTGCCGCTACCTCCGTCAGGTGGGGCTGGGACTGTCGGAGCCCAACATCGTCGCGACCCTGTTGCGGCACAGCGACTTCGTGCGCGGATTCCGCGACCTGTTCACCGCCCGTTTCGATCCCACCGTCACCGGCCCCGACCGTGACAGCGCCGTCGCGGACGCGGAGCGTGTTCTGCTCGACGCGATCGACCGCACCGCAACGCTGGACGAGGACCGTCTGCTCCGCGGCCTGCTGTCGTTCACGTCGGCCGTGCTGCGCACCAACTGGTTCCAGCACGACCGGACGATCAGCGCCGCCCCCGCGGCGTTCAAGATCGACCCGTCGCTGTTGTCGCTGTCCGCGGCCGTGACCCCCTACCGCGAGATCTTCGTGCACTCACCGATCGTCGAGGGCAGCCACGTCCGCAGCGGTCCGGTCTCGCGCGGCGGCCTGCGGTGGTCGGACCGCACGGACGACTTCCGCACCGAGGTTCTCGGTCTGATGAAGACGCAGCACGTGAAGAACTCGCTGATCGTTCCGATGGGCGCGAAGGGCGCGTTCGTGGTGCGCACCGAGACGACGCCCGACGCGGTCCGTTCGGCGTACACGAGCTTCATCGACGGGCTGCTCGACGTCACCGACGACATCGTCGACGGCGAGGTGGTCCACCCCCGCGACACGGTGATCTACGACGACGCCGACCCGTATCTGGTGGTGGCCGCGGACAAGGGCACGGCCCGATTCTCCGACCTGGCCAACAGCATCGCGACGCGTCGCGGCTTCTGGCTCGGCGACGCGTTCGCGTCCGGCGGCTCCGCCGGCTACGACCACAAGGCGATGGGCATCACGGCGCGCGGCGGATGGGTCTCCGTCCGCAGGCATTTCGCCGAGATGGGCAAGAACGTCGACACCGACGCGTTCACAGTGGTCGGCATCGGCGACATGTCCGGCGACGTGTTCGGCAACGGCATGCTGCTCAGCCGCGCCATCCGGCTGGTCGGCGCGTTCGACCACCGGCACATCTTCCTCGATCCCGAACCGGATTCCGAGGCGTCCTACCGCGAGCGCGAGCGCCTCGCGTCCGTGCCCGGCAGCAGCTGGGACGACTACGACCGGAGCCTCGTCTCGGCGGGCGGCGGCGTGTGGCCGCGGACGGCGAAGAAGATCCCGCTGTCGCCGCAGGTGCGTGAACGCCTCGGCGTCACCGCCACCGAACTCCCCCCGCACGAGGTGGTGAAGGCACTGCTGACCGCGGACGTGGACCTGCTGTGGAACGGCGGAATCGGCACGTACGTCAAGGCATCGACCGAGGGGCACGCCGACGCCGCCGACCCGGCCAACGACGCCGTCCGGGTGGAAGCGAGCACTGTGCGCGCGGCAGTGATCGGCGAGGGCGGCAACCTCGGCCTCACGCAGCGCGCCCGCATCGAGTACGCGCTGAACGGCGGCCGGATCAACGCCGACTTCATCGACAACGCCACCGGGGTCGCCACGTCTGATCGGGAAGTGAATCTGAAGGTCGCGCTGGACGCGGCCGTTGCGGCAGGCGAACTCCCCGCGGCGGAACGGAACACGCTCCTCGCCCGCGTCCAGGACGAGATCGGCGAATCGGTGCTCGCCGACGCCGCCTCCCAGACCCTCGCCATCAGCCTCGCCGAGGTCCACGCACCGTTCCTGCTCGGACGCCACGAGCGGCTGATCGAGAACCTCGAACGGGACGCCGGAATCAGCCGGGCCGCGGAGGTCCTGCCGTCGGCGGCGGAACTGTCGGCGCGGCACCGCGCCGGCCAGGGCCTGGTCCGGCCGGAGATCGCGGTTCTGCTCGCACAGTCGAAGAACCTCGTCGTCACCGAACTGCTCGCCTCCCCCGTGCTCGACGACGCCGTGTTCGACGGTGTACTCGCCGACTACTTCCCGGCGTCCATCCGCGAACGCGTTCCCCAGCAGATCAGCGGTCACCGGCTCGCCCGGGAAATCGTGGCCGTGATCGTGGCCGGCGACATGATCGACCGTGTCGGACCGGGCCTGATCCACCGTCTGGAGGAGCGGCTCGGCGTCGGCACTCCCGAGATCACCGTCGCGTACGCGGTGGTGCGGCAGGTGTTCGACATCGACCACCTGTGGAACGAGGTCCTCACCCTGCCCGGCGCGTCCCACCGGACCCGGCTGAACCTGCACTTCGGCATCCAGGACTTGATCGAGCGCACCACGTCGTGGCTGCTGAGGCATCGCACCGCGGGCACGGATGCGCAGCAGTTGATCGAGCGGTTCGCGAAGCCGGTCCAGGAACTCGCCGCCGCACTGCCCCGGCTCACCGGCGCCCCCGCCCAGGACCTGGGCACGCTCCGGATCCTGGCGCAGGGCTTCGCCCTGGAGACCACAGCGCAGTCGCTCGACCTGCCGATCACCCAGGTCGCCGAGACGTACCGCGAATTCGGCCGCGTGGTGGGCCTCGACTGGCTGTCGGAACGGTTCTCCGTCGGCGAGACCGGGACCGCCTACTGGGAGGCGATGGCGGGTGCCGTCCTCGTCGACAACCTGCAGGAGCACTGGCACGGCCTGATCGGACTGGTGCTGCGCGACGCCTCGCCCGCGACGTCCGCCGCCGATGCCGTCGCCGACTGGCTGACCGAACACACCACCGCCGCGGACCGCCTTGCACAGATGCTCGGCGAGCTGCGCAGCCACGACCGCGTGGACAACTCGAGCATCTGCGTCATCGACGCCGAACTGTCGCTCGCGCTGACCCGCTGCTAACCGAACCACCTTTCACGACCCGTCAGCACTTCAACCAAAGGAGCTCGAAAGTGCCTACTCTCCAACGTGATGTCGCCATCGTCGGCGCCGGCCCGTCCGGCCTGGCCGCAGCCACCGCGCTGCGCAAGGCGGGGCTGTCCGTCGCGGTCCTGGAGGCGCGCGACCGCGTCGGAGGTCGGACCTGGACCGACACCATCGACGGCGCGATGCTGGAGATCGGCGGCCAGTGGGTCTCCCCCGACCAGACGACGCTCATCTCCCTGCTCGACGAACTCGGCCTCGAGACGTTCGACCGGTACCGCGAGGGTGAGTCCGTCTACATCTCCGCCGCCGGCGAACGCACCCGCTACACCGGTGAATCCTTCCCCGTCGACGAGACGACCCGCAAGGAGATGGACCGGCTGATCCAGATCCTCGACGACCTGGCCGCGCAGGTCGGGGCCGAGGAGCCCTGGGCGCACCCGCTGGCCCGCGAACTGGACACGATCTCGTTCAAGCACTGGCTGATCGAGCAGTCCGACGACGCCGAGGCCCGGGACAACATCGGCCTGTTTATCGCAGGCGGCATGCTGACCAAGCCCGCGCACTCGTTCTCGGCGCTGCAGGCGGTGCTCATGGCCGCGTCCGCCGGATCGTTCTCGCATCTGGTGGACGAGGACTTCATCCTCGACAAGCGCGTCATCGGCGGCATGCAGCAGGTGTCGATCCGGATGGCGGCCGCCCTCGGCGACGACGTCTTCCTGAACGCGCCCGTGCGCACCGTCCAGTGGAGCGAGGACGGCGCAGTCGTGCTGGCGGACGGGGACATTCGCGTGGAAGCGTCCCGCGTCGTGCTCGCCGTCCCGCCGAACCTGTACTCCCGCATCTCCTACGACCCGCCGCTGCCGCGCCGCCAGCACCAGATGCACCAGCACCAGTCGCTGGGACTCGTCATCAAGGTGCACGCCGTGTACGAGACCCCGTTCTGGCGTGAAGACGGTCTCGCCGGCACCGGATTCGGCGCGTCCGAGGTCGTCCAGGAGGTGTACGACAACACCAACCACGAGGACGCCCGCGGCACTCTCGTTGCGTTCGTGTCGGACGAGAAGGCCGACGCCATGTTCGAACTGAGCGAAGAAGAGCGTCGCGCCACCATCCTCGGTTCGCTCGCCCGGTACCTCGGACCGAAGGCCGCCGAGCCGGTGGTCTACTACGAGTCCGACTGGGGCTCCGAGGAATGGACCCGGGGCGCGTACGCCGCGAGCTTCGACCTCGGTGGCCTGCACCGGTACGGCAAGGACACGCGGACGCCGGTCGGACCGTTCCACTTCTCCTGCTCGGACATCGCCGCCGAGGGCTACCAGCACGTGGACGGCGCCGTGCGGATGGGTCAGCGCACCGCCGCGGACATCGCCGCCCGCCTCGGAAAGTAATCCCGTCCGATCATCGCCCGGCAGTCACGACTGCCGGGCGATGATCGCGAGCAGCAGTTCGGCGCGCACCCGGGCCACGTCCAGCCGGCAGTCGATCAACGATTCGATCCGCGCCATGCGGCTGCGCAGGGTGTGCCGGTGCACGCCCATCGCCGCGGCCGCCGACTCCCAGTGCCCGTTCGCCTCGAGGAATGCCCGCAGCGATCCCAGCAGTTCGGTGCCGTTGGTGCGGTCGTAATCGTCGATCGGCGCGATCATCGTGTCCGCCAGGGAGTTCAGCACCGCCCGCGTCGAGCTGAAGGCGAGCAGCGCGCTACCGGTCAGCGCCGCGAACTCCAACGGCTCGGCCCCCGCCTCGGCGGCGGACGCAGCGAGCTGGGACTGTTCGATGGCCGCCACCAGACCGGCGACCTCCCGCTTCCCGCTCAGCCCCGCACGGATCGCCTTCCGCGCCGGCGCGGACAGTCCGCGCAGCATCGCCCGCGCGAAGTCCACGTCGTCGGTGCCCCGCAGCAGAACGGTGACCCGGGTGTCGTGACGGCGCGAGAAGAGTTGCCGTCCAGCCTTGTTCATGGCGACCGCGACCGCCGACTCCACCCGTTCCGCGAGTGCCGGCGTCTCGGCCACGACCGTGAGCCCGCGGACCATCCCGTCCGCGTCCGCGGCGTGCCGGATCTGCGACCAGGCGGGCGCGAGGTCGCGGTCCTCGGTGAGCAGCAGGCCGAGGGCGTGCGAGTTGAGCCGGTTCTGTGCGGTCCGGAGCCGCACCGGCTTCTCGAAATCCAAGGCGAGCAACGAGTTCGCGTGACCGAGCAGGATCTGATCCACGTGGCTGAGCGCGGTGGGGCTGATCACGGCGAGGTGTCCGTGCGGTGTGCTGCCGACGCTGATCTGCTGCACCGTGATCGACGCGCCCGACCGTGCCAGGGACACGCTGCTCGACGCCCCGCCGGTGCCCGCCTCCAGCACTTCCCGCAGTTCCCCGAGCACGTCCTCCGCGGGCTGCGCCGGATGGGACTCCAGCACTCGGCCGGACAGGTCGAGGAGCAGGACGGTGGCCGACGTGGCGACGGCCAGCTCGCGCACGGTGGCGCCGGTGCCGCCCTGGATGACGGCGCGGGTCATCCGCGGTTGCGCCCGGGACGCGCGCAGCACCGCCTCGTACTCCTGCTCCGCGAGTCGGTTCATGACCCGCTTGACGACGGCCGCGAACGGGGTCGGCAAGGGCACCTCGAGTAGCGGCAGCCCGATCTCGTCGGCGACGGACACCAGGTCCTCGGGCACCTCCGGATGCGAGAGCCCGGTGCCGAACCCGACCGCCGCCACACCGACTTCACCGAGGCCGCGCAGGTATCGGGCCCGGTCGGCGGCGGTCAGTGGAAGCCGGATGCCGGTGGTGAGGAGCAATTCTCCGCCGGAGAGCCACCGGAAGGGGTCTTGCAGCTCGGTGGTGTGGGCGAACGTGATCTCGTTGCCGAGACCGGCGGCGCCACCCTTCAACTCGAGAGCCAGGTCCGGCTGGGACAACATCCAGCGAACGGGAACGGTCATGTCGGCTCCTGCGCAGTTGCGGTCGGGTCCGTGCCACCCTGACCGGTCGGGATCGGGATAGCGCTGGACAAGTTGGCCAGCGGAGCCCGGACGACTACTCCATTGTGTCAGACGTCGACCTCGGGCCACGCCGAAACCCCAACATTAACGAATTGAGTTCGTTTGACCCCTTGCGTTAGGGACGCGCCCTCCGCATACTTAACGAATCCCATTCGCTAAGTGACCCACGTCTCACGCGGGCCGCCACCCGAGACACGGAGTTGTCGTTGACCCACCCCAGGAATCCCACGTGACCGCCGCCGTCCGCGTCCCACTGACACTCGGCCGCGGTATCGCGACGTTCAGCGTCTTCGTCGTCGGCTACATCACGGCCAATCTGATCCCGCTCATGATCATCGCGATGGTCGACGATCTCGGGATCACCCAGACCGTCGCCGGTGCCGTCCTCACCGGCTCCCTGCTGGCCACCGCGCTCGTCTGCCTCGCGACCACCCGGTGGGCGGCGGGTCGCTCCCGCCACCTGCTCGGCCGCGTCAGCCTCGTCGTGATGGCCGCGGGATTCGCGGTCGCCGCCACCGTCCACTCGGCGCCCATCGCGTGCGTCGCGATCATCGTCGGCGGGATCGGTGCCGGTGGCGCGGTCGCGGTCGGCGGGGCGGCCCTGGCCGCGCTGAACAATCCGAACCGGGTGTCCGGGATCAACGGGCTCGTCAACCGCACCGCGGTCACCGGAGTCCTGGCACTGATCCCGATCCTCGGCCTGCACATGACCAACGCCTTCGGGATCGTCGCGGTGCTGGCGCTGGCGACGGTGTTCACGATCACCTGGTTGCCGTCGGCCCCCGCGGTCGAGGACGACGACGCGAACACCGCGCACACCCGAACCCCGTTGCCCGAGGGCGTCACCGAGAAGAAACTGGCCGTCGCCGGCTTCACCCTGCTCGTGGCCTTCGCGATCTGGGCGATCGGCGAGGACTCGCTGTGGGCGGTGTCCGGCATCATGGGCGCCGAACACGCCGCCCTAACGGAACAGCAGATGGGTCTGGCCCTCAGCCTCTCCACCGCGGGCGGCATCGGCGCCGCCCTCGTCCTGACCGCACTCGGTTCCCGCCTCGGACGCACCGTCCCCACCGCCGTCCTCCTCGTGCTCGGCCCCGCCCTCAAACTGGGCTCGTGCCTGGCCACCGATTCGACGACGTATCTGGTGCTCATCATCGCCTGGAACACGGTCTACGCCGCGGCCTTCATCTACGTGGTGGCCATCGCGGCCGCGCTGGACTCGTCCGGCCGCTGGTCCGCCCCACTCCTCGGAACGTATCTGGTGGGGTCCGCGTTCGCCCCGCTCTTCGGCACCCTCGTGACCGGCGCAGTCGGCTATGTCGCGTTCGGCTTCGTCCTGGCGGGCATCAGCCTCGCCCTGCTCGTGCCGATCGTCGCGATCGCCCGCCTGTCCACCCGCACCGAGCAGGCTGCCGCATTACCCGGACAGGATCCCACTGCCCGGTACACCACCTCGGTCGTCGTCTGACGGAAAGAGAGAGCACCATGAACACCGACACGACGACCCACTACCGCGGCGGCCGGATCTTCACCGCAGCCGAACCCGCCTGGGCCGAATCGATGATCGTCCAGGGCGATCGCCTCACGTACGTCGGCGACACCGCGACCGCCGACACGCTGTCCGGCGACGCCCGCGTCGTCGAACTCGGCGGGGCCTTCGTCCTGCCCGGCTTCATCGACGCCCACACCCACCTGCTGATGATGGGCCAGGCCCTCCAGAAGGTGGACCTGCAGAGCGCCGCCGACCTGAACGACATCCAGAACCGCATCCGCCGATTCGCCGCCGAGAACCCGGACGCACCCCGGCTCCTGGGCCGCAGCTGGCTGTTCCCCGCACTCGACGGGCACCCGCCGACGCGGCAGATGATCGACACGGCCGAGGCCGACCGCCCCGTGTACCTCGATTCCAACGATGTGCACTCGGCGTGGGTGAACACGGCCGCGCTCCGCGAACTCGGCATCGACGCGAACACCCCCGACCCGATCGGCGGCCGGATCGAGCGCGATCCCGTCACCGGCGAGGCCACCGGCATGCTCTACGAGACGGCGGTGACCCAGATCGTGTGGCCGGCGCTCGCGAAGTTGGTCAGCGACACCGAGCGGGACATCGCCCTCGCGGCGGCGTTCGAGCAGTATCTCGCGGACGGCGTCACCGGGGCGGTCGACATGGCGCTCGGCGCGGACGAGGTCGAGGCGCTCGAACGCGCACTGGCCGACGGCGGAGGCACGCTGCCGCTCCGGGTGGCCGGGCACTGGCTGATCGAACGAACCGATTCGGACGAGGAGAACGTCCGCCAGGTGCACGAGGCGGTGGAACACGCCCGTCGCCTGCAGGGTCCATGGCTGCGGATGGCCGGGATCAAGATCATCATCGACGGCGTCATCGACAGTTGCACCGCGGCGATGAAGGAACCGTACTCGGACGGCACGAACGCCGAACCGATCTGGGACCTCGCCTCGCTGGCACCGGTGGTCGTCGCGGCGGATGCCGCCGGCCTGCAGGTGGCCCTGCACGCCATCGGCGACGAGGCGTCGGAGATCGCGCTCGCCGCGCTCGAACAGGCGATCGCCGCCAACGGGACTCGCCCACGTCGGCACCGGATGGAGCACCTCGAGACGATCACGAAGGACAACGTGCAGCGGCTTGCGCGCCTCGGCATCGTCGCGTCGATGCAGCCGGTTCACGCCGACCCGGCGATCCAGGACAACTGGCGGGCGATGCTGGGCGACCATCGGGTCGAGCGGGCGTTCCCGTGGCCCGAGATGACCGCCGCGGGCGCCGTCCTCGCGCTGGGGTCCGACGCCCCCACGGCGCCGCATCCCCCGCTGCCCAACATGTACATCGCGACGACGCGCAAGTCCGCGATCGATCCGGCGCTCGCGCCCAACCTGCCCGAGTACGCACTGCCGATGGCGGACGCGCTCGCGCACGCCACCCGCGACGCCGCCTACTCGTGCCGCTGGGACGACCTCACCGGTCAACTCGTCGCGGGCAAGGCCGCCGACTTCCTGGTCCTCGACGGGGATCCGTTCACCGCCGGCGCCGATTCCCTCCTCACCGCACGGGTGCAGCTCACCGTGGTGGCCGGCTCGGTGCGCCACGAGGCGGAGGTGGCAGGCAGCCACCCCGTGTAGCCTCCCGGTCAGTCCCGTTCGGCTGCGGCGTCTTCCGTGACGCCGCAGCCGATCTGCTCGCAGAACCCCAGCATCGCCGTCCGCGCGGCATCGACGCTGATGAGACTGTTTCCGCCGACGATGTGCAGACCGTACGCATCCTCGAGGGCCACCAGATTCATTGCCGTCTGGTCGATGTCGCCGCGCACGGCGAACTCCCCCGACGCGTGCCCGTCGCCGAGGATGGCGCGATACGTCGCGAGCTGCCGCAGGTACATCTTCTGGACCAGTTCGTCGTGCAGCGCCGAAGTGCCTGTCATGAAATCGAATTCGTAGAGCAACCGCATCAGGGTGTCGTCGGGACCGCTCGGCAGCCCGGCGTCGATGGCCGTCCGCAGCTTCGCGGCGTACGACGACTGCGCGGCCACCGCCTCGTCGCGCAGATCGCAGTAGCGTTCGGTTCCCGCTCGGTGGGCCTCGACGAGAAGCGAATCCAGATCGTCGAAATAGTAGAGCAGCGCGCCGCGCGTCAGGCCCGCACGCTTCGCCACATCCGTCAGGGACAGCGACCTGAGCCCGTGCGCGGATCCCGCCTGCAGCGTCGCCTCGATGAGCTCGGAACGCCGCTGCTTCTGAGTGTTCGGTCGCGCCATGCCGTTGACACTAGCCGACGTGATCTGTGACACTCGGCCCAGTTGTTTGACGGAACCGTCAAAAAACTCCTCCGCCCTCGTCTCCTCCCCCGAACGGACAGCTCATGGACCAGACCGCCCGGCCGCCCACCGCCACTCCCCCGCCCGCACCCGGCACCTACGAGGCCTCGCTCTCCCGGAGCATCGGCGTCGGCGGAAACATCCTGATCACCCTGTCGTCGATCTCGCCGGCGTCGAGCGTCTTCATCCTCGGCGGCTCGGCACTCGCGCTGTTCGGCACCGGCGTGTTCTGGGCGTTCCTCATCGCCGGCATCGTCAGCATCCTGATCGCCTTCTGCTACGCCGAACTCGCCTCCGCGTATCCCGTTGCCGGCGGCGACTACTCGCTCGTGTCGCGGGCACTCGGTCCGGCCTTCGGCGTCGCGACGTTCTTCATCAGTCTCATCTCCCTGCCGCTGATCATCGCCGTCTTCGCCCTCGGGGTCGCCGACTACCTGGGTGTCGCGATCCACGGCCTGTCCCCGCAGCAGACCGCGCTCGTCGTGGTCGTGATCACCACCGTGACCGCGTGTTTCGACATCCGCACGAACGCGTGGCTCACCGGGGTCTTCCTCGGCGTCGAGATGGCGGCGCTGGCACTGCTCACCGTCCTCGGTTTCGTCCACATGGAACGGCCACTGACCAGCCTTCTCAGCCCGGAAGTTCTCGACCCCGGCACCGGCACCCTCGCGCCACTGGCGATCTCCGGACTGATGCTGGCCGTCACCCAGGGAATCTTCGCGTACAACGGGTACGGCGGCGCCGTGTACTTCGCCGAGGAGACCAAGAACGCCGCCCGCTCGATCGCGAAGGCCGTGATCTGGAGCGCCGTCATCACCGTCGCCACCGAACTCGTCCCGCTCATCGCGATCCTGGTGGGCGCGAGCTCGCAGACCGAACTCTTCGGTTCCAGCCTCCCCGTCGAGGCATTCCTCACCGAACGCGCCGGTCACGCCGTCGCCATGGTGGTCCTGCTCTCGATCGCCCTCGCCGTGATCAACGCGATCATCGCGATCACGCTGCAAGCGGGCCGGCTTCTCTACGCCGCCGCTCGCGATCGCGCGCTCCCCGAGACCGTCGCCGCGCCGCTGCAGACCGTCAGCACCAAGGGCCGCGTCCCCGTCCTCGCCACCGTCGTGATGGGGGCCATCGCATTCGCCGCGTGCTTCGTCCCGCTGGACGTCCTGCTCACCGCCACCGGGTCGACCCTGACGTTCACGTACCTGTTCATCGCGCTGGCCGCGATCAACCACCGCCGCGGCGGAGAGACCCGAACCGGCTACCGCATGCCGTTGTGGCCGCTGGCCCCGGGAATCTGCATCGCCGCACTCGGCCTCGTCTTCGTCGTCACGCTGCTCGACCCCGAGCAGTGGCTCAGCCTCGGCATCTCCCTCGGGCTCGTCGCCGCCGGCTTCGTCTACTTCGCCCTGTACCTGCGACCGCGCAAGAACACCCACCTGCTGTTGCTGAACGCCGCCCCCGAGGAGAACTGCTGATGCTCGACCTGCTTCTGACCAACGGTGTCGTGCGCACGTTCGACACCACCGCCTGGGCCGAGGCCGTCGGCATCGCGGACGACCGGATCCGGTACGTCGGGACCACCGGGGACGCGCCCGCCGCGCGGCGCACCATCGACCTGCGAGGCCGGCTGCTCACCCCGGGCATCATCGACAGCCACAACCACCTGCTCCTCGGATTCGATCCCGACGCCGTGAGCCTCGAAGGCGCACACGACCTCACCGAGGTCCGGCGACGGATCGGCGCGCACGCGGCCGCCCGCCCCGACCTCGACTGGATCTGCGCCGAGAACGCCGTCTACTCCGTGGTGACCGGGCGCCGCCCGAACGCTGCCGACCTGCGCGGCCTCACGGACCGTCCGGTGTTCATCACCACCTACGACCAGCACTCGGTGTGGCTGAACGACGCCGCCCTGCGGGTCCTCGGAATCGACCGTGGCACCCAGATCCCCTGGGGACGGCCGGAATTCGACGACGACGGCACCCCCACCGGCTGGGTCACGGACTTCTACACCAGCGCGATGACGCGGGCGGGCCTGGCCGGGCTGCAACGCGACATCCCGATGTACTCCCCCGACCGCCGGTACCGGCGCATCACCTCCAGCCTGGAGATGGCGACCGCGTGCGGTATCACCACCGTCGTCGAACCGCAGGTCCCGTTGGCCGAACTCGATCTGATGTACCGGGCGCGCGCCGAGGGGCGGATGAACTCGCGGGTGATCACCGCCCTGTTCCACCCGGTCGGCGCCGACGCCGCGTTCCGCCGGGACCTGCGGGAGGCCGTCGACGGCGCGCCCGTCGACGCCATGCTCCGGCTCGGACCGGTGAAGTTGTACGCCGACGACGTGATCGAACCGCACACCGCGGCCATGCTGTCCGACTACGCGAACCGGCCCGGGCACCGCGGCGCGCCGAGCCTGCCGCCGCAGGAGTTCACCGCGATGCTCACCGAACTCGACCGCCTCGGCTTCCAGACGCACACCCACGCCACCGGCGACTGGGGTATCCGGCTGGCGCTCGACTCCATCGAGCACGCCGGCCGCGCGAACGGCACGGCCGACCGACGGCACGGCATCGTCCACGTCGAATGCCTCCATCCCGAGGATCTTCCCCGGTTCCGGGAGCTCGGCGTCGTCGCGGCGATGCAGCCGCGGCACTGCTCTCCCGACCTCGTCGCGGGAACGTGGATGGAAAACGTCGGCGAGGACCGGTGGGACCGGGCGTGGCGATTCCGCTCGCTCGCCGAGTCGGGGGCGGCGCTGGCGTTCTCCAGCGACTGGCAGGTCGGGGAGATGGATCCGCTCGTCGGCCTGTACTCCGCCCTCACCCGCTCGGGTCTGGACGGCCGCACCGACTGGACTCCGAGCGAACGGATGGACCTGGATTCGGCATTGCGGGCGTACACCCGTGGCGGCGCGTGGGCGTGGCACGCCGAGGACGAGCTCGGAGTAATCCGTCCGGGTGCCCGCGCCGACCTGGTCGTCTGGTCGGCGGACCTCTACACGCTCGAGCCCGCGCAACTGCTGGACCAGAGGGCCGACCTCACCCTCGTCGGCGGCGCGATCGTGCACGACGCCGCGTCCGGGAGCATCCGCCCGGACGTGCCGTTCGCCGGCTCAGGCGCGGCAGGCCACACCTGCTCGCACGGGTGACTCCGGATTGGACAACTCGGCGCGGCGGGGGGCGCGTCTTTCACCATTTTGTCAGCTGCCCCTGGCTTGTGAGGCAGCGCACACTTGTTTTCAGATGTTCTGCAACTCCGGGCCCCGGTCGGACTGTTCGACCGACGGTCCGTTCCGACCCACGAGTTTCGACCCCACGAGAGGAACCGGTACCGATGTCGATCGACGTACTCGAGAACTACATCAACGGTGAGTTCGTCGCCTCATCCGCGACGGAGACGCTGGACTTGATCAACCCCGTGGACGAGAGCGTCGTCGGGCGTGCGCCCGTCTCCACCAAGGCCGATGTGGACGCGGCCGTCGAGGCAGCCGAGCGGGCCTTCGTCTCGTGGGGCAAGACCACTCCGAGCGTGCGGCAGACCGCGTTGCTGAAGCTCGCCGATGCGATCGAGGCGCACAGCGACGAACTCGTCGAGGCGGAGTGCCGCAACACCGGGCAGCCCAAGCAAGTCATCGCCGACGAAGAGATCAAGGTGGGCGCCGACCAGCTCCGCTTCTTCGCGGGCGCGGCCCGGATGCTCGAAGGCAAGGCCGCCGGCGAGTACATGGACGGCTTCACGTCCTACGTGCGCCGCGAGCCGATCGGTGTCGTCGGTCAGGTCACCCCGTGGAACTACCCGTTCATGATGGCGCTGTGGAAGATCGGCCCCGCGCTCGCGGCAGGCAACACGATCGTGCTCAAGCCCAGCGACACCACCCCGAACAGCACGCTCGTCCTGGCCCGGCTGACCAAGGGGATCCTGCCGGACGGCGTCTTCAACGTCGTCCTCGGCAATGGTGAGACCGGTGCCACCCTCGTGGAGAACCCGGCCCTCGGACTGGTGTCGATCACCGGATCCGTGCGGGCCGGCATCGCCGTCGCCGTCTCCGCCGCACGCCAGCTCAAGCGCGCCCACCTCGAACTGGGCGGCAAGGCTCCTGCCATCGTCTTCGGTGACGTCGACATCGAGAAGACCGCGAGCGGCATCGCCGAGGCCGCCTTCTTCAACGGCGGCCAGGACTGCACCGCTGCCACCCGCGTCCTCGTCCACGAGTCCATCCACGACCAGCTCGTCGACGCCCTCGTCCGCAAGGCCGAGACGCTCAAGCCCGGCCTGCCGGACGACCCGGACACGTTCTACGGCCCGCTCAACAACGTCAACCACTTCGACGCGGTCAGTTCCAAGATCGCCGCGCTCCCCACCTCCGCCAAGATCGTCACCGGCGGAAAGCGTTCGGGAGAGCAGGGATTCTTCTTCGAACCCACCGTGATCACCGGCGTCGACCAGCGCGACGACATCGTGCAGGAGGAGACGTTCGGTCCCATCCTCACCGTGCAGAGCTTCTCCGACGAGAAGGAGGCCGTCACCCTCGCCAACGACGTCCGGTACGGTCTGGCGTCGAGTGTGTGGACCAACGATCACGGCGTCACGCAACGCCTCTCGGCCGCACTCGATTTCGGCGCCGTCTGGATCAACTGCCACATCCCGCTCGTCGCCGAGATGCCGCACGGCGGATTCAAGTACTCCGGCTACGGCAAGGACCTCTCCGGCTACGGCGTCGAGGACTACACCCGCATCAAGCACGTCATGAGCTCCAACGACTGACGTCGCCCCACCCCACACCCATCCACGTCACGACCCTGAGGACTGCACCATCATGAACGACATCCAGTACCGGCTGCCGCAGAAGCGCGCCCTGGTCACCGAGCTCCCCGGCCCGAAGTCGGCGGCCCTCACCGCACGCCGCCGCGCCACCGTGGCCGCGGGCGTCGGCTCCAGCGTCCCCGTGTACGCGGCGGATGCCGACGGTGGTGTGGTCGTCGACGTCGACGGCAACTCCCTGATCGACCTCGGCTCGGGCATCGCGGTCACCAGCGTGGGCGCATCCGATCCGGCCGTCGCCGAGGCGGTTCGGGAGCAGGTCGGGCACTTCACCCACACCTGTTTCATGGTCACCCCGTACGAGGGCTACGTCCGCGTCGCGGAGGAACTCGCCGCCCTCACCCCCGGCGACCACGAGAAGCGCACCGTCCTGTTCAACTCGGGCGCGGAGGCGGTGGAGAACGCGATCAAGGTTGCTCGCCTCGCCACCGGCCGCGACGCCGTCGTCGCGTTCGACCACGCCTACCACGGTCGCACGAACCTGACGATGGCCCTCACCGCCAAGTCGATGCCGTACAAGGCTCACTTCGGTCCGTTCGCGCCCGAGGTGTACCGGCTCCCCATGTCCTACCCCTACCGGGACCAGGACGGACTGACCGGCGAGCAGGCTGCCCAGCGCGCCATCAGCCAGATGGAGAAGCAGATCGGCGCCGATTCACTCGCGGCGATCATCATCGAGCCGATCCAGGGCGAGGGCGGATTCATCGTTCCCGCCGAGGGATTCCTCCCCACCCTGGTGAACTGGGCCCGCGCCAACGGCGTCGTGTTCATCGCCGACGAGGTGCAGACCGGGTTCTCCCGCACCGGTGCCTGGTTCGCCTGCGAGCACGAGGAGATCGTCCCGGACATCATCACGATGGCGAAGGGCATGGCGGGCGGCATGCCGCTGTCCGCGATCACGGGCCGCGCCGAGCTCCTCGACAAGGTGCACCCCGGCGGACTGGGTGGCACGTACGGCGGCAACCCCGTCGCGTGTGCCGCCGCGCTCGCCGCGATCGACAGCATGCGGAAGTTCGACCTGCCCGCTCGCGCACAGCACATCGGCGACCTGGCCCTGCCGCGGCTGAAGGCCCTGGCCGCCGACGTCGGCGTCATCGGTGACGTGCGCGGACGCGGCGCGATGCTCGCGATGGAGTTCGTCAAGCCCGGCACCGACGAGCCGGATGCCGAACTGACGAAGGCGATTGCCGCACATGCGCTCGAACAAGGTGTCATTCTGCTGACGTGCGGTACGTACGGAAACGTCATCCGACTGCTTCCGCCGCTGGTGATCAGCGACGACCTGCTCGACGACGCCCTGACCGTCATCGAGCAGATCGTGCGCTCGCTCGTGTGACCCGTGCGCCTTTTCGGTAGCCACCACAACCGAAAAGGCGCACGAGCACGAAGTGCCCCGCCCCAACGACCAGAGGAGACATCATGACCCGGACGACCACCGGCACGTTCCATCCTCTGGACCCGTTGGGGGCGGACGAATTCGCGAAGGCCGCGGCCGTCCTCGCCCGGGAACACGGGGTCGGGGACGGCTGGCGGTTCGCGTCGATCGAACTGGCCGAGCCGGGCAAGGCCGAGGTGTCGGCGTTCGACACGTCGGGCACCGTCCCGGACCGCCGGGCCGTCGTCGTGTGCTTCGACCGCAGCAGCGGAGACACCTACAAGTCGCTCGTCTCGCTCACGGGAGACAACGTGGTCTCCTGGGCGCACATCCCGGACGTCCAGGCGAATTTCACGGTGGACGAATGGGAAGAGGCGGACGCGTTCCTCCGCGGGCACCCGGACGTGATCGCGGCGCTCGCGAAGCGCGGGGTCACGGACATGAGCCTGGTGTTCATGGACGTGTGGACGTACGGCGACGCGGTGACCCCGGAGCAGTACAAGGGACGCCGGCTCGGCTGGTCGGACACCTGGGTCCGGGCGGCGGAAGGCGCCAACCCGTATGCGGGCCCGGTCAACGGTTTCCACTGCGTGATCGACGTCAACAAGATGGAACTGCTCGAGATCGAGGACACGTTCAGCGTCGAACGTCCCGAGGTCATGGGCGAGTACGTGCCCCGGCACATCCCGGAACGGATCCGCAACGCGAGCACCCGGCCGCCGTTGAAGCCGTTGGACATCGTCCAGCCGGAGGGACCGTCGTTCACGCTCGAAGGCAACAAGCTCGAGTGGCAGAACTGGTCGCTGCGGGTGGGATTCAACTACCGCGAGGGCATGACCCTGCACGCGGTGACCTACAACGATCACGGCCGGGTGCGCTCGATCGCGAACCGGATGTCGTTCGCGGAGATGGCGGTGCCGTACCGCGACACCAGCCCCGATCACTACCGCCGCACCGCCTTCGACATCGGCGAGTGGGGCATCGGGTTCATGACCACGTCGCTGACCCTGGGGTGTGACTGCCTCGGCGAGATCCGGTATCTCGACGCCGTTCTCCACGACAGCCACGGCGTGCCGTTCACGATCGAGAACGCGATCTGCATCCACGAGGAGGACAACGCCGTCCTCTGGAAGCACGTCGACCACGACGCGGGCACCGAGGTGCGCCGCATGCGGCGGCTGACGGTGTCGACGCACGTGACGGTCGCGAACTACGAGTATCTCGTCTACTGGCGGTTCTACCAGGACGGCAACATCGAGTGCGAGGTCCGCGCCACCGGGATCATGGTGGTCAGCCACTTCCCCGAAGGTGGGGAGCACCCCAGCGGGACGCTCGTCGACAACCGCACGTACGCGCCGTTCCACCAGCACTTCCTGATCGCCCGCCTCGATCTCGACGTGGACGGCACCGAGAACACGGTGTACGCGACGGAGACCGAAATGGTGCCGATGGGCCCGGACAATCCCCTGGGTCTCGCGCTGCGCCAGAAGAACACCCCGCTGCGCACCGAACTCGAGGGCCGGCAGGACTTCGACTGGCAGAGCCAGCGGGCGTGGAAGGTCGTCAACGACAACACGACCACCGGCCTCGGCACCGCCCCCGCCTACAAGCTCGTTCCCGGCGGCGCGATACCGTCGATGTTCGACCCGGCGTCGCCGATCTTCCAGCGCACCGGTGCGATCGGCCACACCGTCTGGGTGACCCCCAATTCACCCGACGAGCGCTGGCCTGCCGGGGAATTCGTGAACCAGAGCAAGGTCGATCACGGACTTCCCGCATGGACCGAGGCGAACCGCCCGATCGAGAACACCGACGTGGTGCTCTGGTACACGTTCGGTATCCACCACATTCCCCGGCCGGAGGACTGGCCGATCATGCCTGCGGACACCGTGTCCTTCTGGCTGAAGCCGGCCGGATTCTTCGACCGCAACCCCGCCCTCGACGTCGCCCCCACCCCGGAGGCGTGCGATCACCACCATTCCCACCACGAGGACTCCGATGACTGATTTCGAACGGCTCCGCGCCACCCTGCCCACCGGTCTGTGGATCGACGGCGCCCAGACCGACCCGATCGACGGCGGCACGTTCCCGGTCTACGACCCGGCAACGGGAACGCTCATCGCCGACGTCGCGGATGCCGGTGGCAAGGACGCGATGCGTGCACTGGACTCCGCCGCGGCGGTCCAGGAGGAATGGGCGGCGACCGCGCCTCGGCAGCGGTCGATCATCCTGCGTTCGGCGTGGGAGAAGGTCATCGAGCGCACCGACGACCTCGCGCTGCTGATGACGATGGAGATGGGCAAGGCGCTGCCGGAGAGCCGCGGCGAGGTGAACTACGGCGCCGAGTTCCTGCGCTGGTTCAGCGAGGAAGCCGTCCGCATCCAGGGCCGCTACACCACGTCACCGTCGGGTAGCGGGCGGATCATGGTCACCAAGGTCCCGGTCGGGCCCACCCTGGCCGTTACGCCGTGGAACTTCCCGCTCGCGATGGGCACCCGCAAGATCGGCCCCGCGCTCGCCGCCGGCTGCACGATCATCGTCAAGCCCGCCGAGGACACCCCGCTCACCATGCTGCTGCTCGCCGAGATCTTCGCCGAGGCAGGCCTGCCCGCCGGTGTGCTGTCGGTGCTGCCCGCGTCGAACGCCGCCGCCGTCACCGAACCGCTGCTCGCCGATCCGCGGCTGCGGAAGGTGACCTTCACCGGATCCACCCGGGTCGGCAAGATCCTCATCGAGCAGTCCGCCCAGCAGGTTCTGCGCACGTCCATGGAACTCGGCGGCAACGCCCCGTTCGTGGTGTTCGACGACGCCGACATCGACGCCGCCGTCGAGGGCGCGATGGCCGCGAAGATGCGCAACGGCGGCGAGGCGTGCACCGCCGCCAACCGCCTGATCGTGGCCAACTCGGTGCGTGAGGAATTCACCACCAAGCTCACCGACCGGATCGCCGCGCTCGCCGTCGGACCGGGCAGCGAAGAGGGCACCAACGTCGGCCCCCTCGTCAACGAGAAGCAGCGCCGCAACGTGGCGTCCCTCGTCGACGACGCCGTCGCCGCGGGCGCCCGCGTCCGCACCGGCGGCAAGTCCGTCGACGGTCCCGGCTACTTCTTCCAGCCCACCGTCCTCGACGAGGTGCCCGCGAATGCGCGCATCGTCCGCGAGGAGATCTTCGGACCCGTCGCCGCGATCACCGGTTTCGACACCGAGGCCGAGGGCGTCGCCGCCGCGAACGACACCGAATACGGTCTCGCCGCGTACATCTACACCCAGAACGTCGACCGTGCGTTCCGCGTCGCCGACAAACTCGAGAGCGGCATGGTCGGCGTCAACCGCGGAGTGATCTCCGACGTCGCCGCGCCGTTCGGTGGAGTCAAGCAGTCCGGGCTCGGCAGCGAAGGCGGCACCGAAGGCATCGAGGAGTACCTCGAGACCAAGTACGTCGGCTTCGCGTAAACCACCCGCCCCGAGACAGATCGGAACCGTCACCATGCGTTTGGTCGTTGGATATCTCGCCACCCCCAGCGGGGAGGACGGTCTGGCCCTCGGGGCGCAGCTCGCCCGCAGTCTCGGCGCACAGCTCGACATCTGCATGGTGCTCCCGCCGGACCGGACGGTCCCGGCGAGAGTTCCGGCAGAAGCCGGCTTCGACGACATCCTCGCCGGCCGCGCCCAGCGCTGGCTGGACGAGGCGAAGTCGTCGGTGCCGAGCGACATCGACGTGACCGTGCACCTCAGCTTCCACGAATCGTTCGCGCAGGGTCTCATCGACGAGGTGTCCCGGCTGGGGGCGCAGGCGATCGTCGTCGGCGCCGCCGGGGACGGCCTGCTGGGGCGGCACTCCGTCGGCTCCGTGTCGACGGAACTGCTGCACTCGGCGCACGTTCCGCTCGCCCTCGCACCGCGCGGGGCGCGGCACTCCTCCGCGAAGAAGATCCGCGAGGTCACCTGCGCGCTCGGGACCCGGACCGGGGCCGACGTGCTGCTGCGCACCGCGGTGCGGACGTGCGAGCGGATGCAGACCCCGCTCCGCCTCGTGTCCCTCGTCGCACTCGACCCGCAGAACGACCTCCGCGATCACCGGGACACCCCCGACGACATCCGCGACCGGTCCGTCGCCCACGCCCAGAGCACCCTCGAAGTGGCGAAATCCGCACTCCCCGAAGACTTTCCCGTGTCCGTCACGATCGCCGACGGATCCTCCGTGGAGTCGGCGGTCCGCAAACTCGACTGGCAGGACGGCGACCTCGTGATGGTCGGCTCCAGCCGGCTCGCCCAACCTCGTCGACTGTTCCTGGGATCCACCGCGGCCAAGATGCTCCGCGTCCTGCCGGTGCCCATGGTGGTCGTCCCCAAGCAGGAGTTCCCCAATAGTGAGTAAACCGTCCGCGACACCCGCCCCGGATCCACGATCGCACCCGACCGGAGGTTCAGACATGACGAACAGCGAAGGCGCACCGGCGTCGGCCGGCGTTGCCGTGAGCACCAAAGGGCTGGCCACCGGTGCGGTCGGGACCTTTGCAGGGGCGGTCCTCGGGATCTCCTCCGTGGCACCGGGTTACACGCTGACTGCCAGCATCGGGCTGATCGTCGCGGCGGTCGGGCTGAAGATGCCCGCCATCTTCATCGCCGGCTTCATTCCCATGTTCCTCACGGCGTACGCCTACCGTGAGCTCAACTCCGAATCCCCCGACTGCGGTGCGTCCTTCACGTGGTCGACGAAGGCGTTCGGACCGTACGTCGGCTGGATGTGCGGCTGGGGCATGGTGATCGCCACAATCATCGTGCTCTCGAACCTCGCGGCGATCGCGGTCCAGTTCTTCTATCTGTTCATCGCGAAACTGTTCGACGCCCCGAGCATCGCGGACCTGCCCGGCAACAAATTCGTGAATGTGGGCACCACCCTGCTCTTCATCGCGCTCGCCACGTGGATCGCCAGTCGCGGCATCACCACCAGCGAGAAGCTGCAGTTCGCGCTGGTCGGCTTCCAGATGGTCCTACTCATCGCGTTCGCGGTGGTGGCACTGGTCCACGTCGGTAACGGGGACGCCCCCGCCGGGCTGTCGTTCGACCTGAGCTGGTTCAACCCGTTCACGGGACTGGCCGTCGGCGCGTTCGTGATCGGCTTGACGGGTTCGATCTTCGCGTTCTGGGGCTGGGACACGTGCCTGACGCTGGGCGAGGAGTCGAAGAACCCGAAGAAGACCCCCGGTCGCGCCGGACTGCTGTGCGTGATCACGATCCTGCTGACCTACCTGCTCGTGTCGGTCGCCGCGATGATGTACGCCGGCGTCGGCGAGGACGGTCTCGGCCTGGGCAACCCGGACAACTCCGAGAACGTCTTCGGCGCGCTCGCCGATCCGGTTCTCGGGAAGTGGGGCGGCATGCTGCTGTTCCTCGCGGTCTTCGTCTCCTCGGTCGCGAGCCTGCAAACCACGTTCCTGCCTGCCGCGCGGACCATGCTCGCCATGGGCGCCTACGGGGCCTTCCCCAAGAAGCTCGCCGACGTGAGCCCCCGGTTCCTGGTCCCGTCGTACGCCACGGTCGTCGCCGGTGTCATCACCGCGGTGTTCTACACGGTGGTGACGTTCCTGTCCGAACGCACGCTGCTCGACACCATCGCCGCACTGGGAATCATGATCTGCTGGTACTACGGCATCACGGCGTTCGCGTGTGTCTGGTATTTCCGGGACAGCCTGTTCACGAGTTTCCGCAATATCGTCTTCCGGTTCGCGTTCCCGCTGCTCGGCGGCCTCATGCTGCTCGCGGTGTTCGTCATCTCGATCCAGGAGAGCATGGACCCGGAGAACGCCAGCGGTGCGTCGATCGGCGGCATCGGACTCGTCTTCTTCCTCGGCTTCGGCATCCTCCTGCTCGGCGCCGTGCTGATGATGATCATGCGATTCCGCAGTCCCGCCTTCTTCCGGGGCGAGACTCTCAACCGCGACACGTCCGCGCTGCGGGACGAGGGCGATCTCACGGCCCGATCGGAGCCTGCGCCACCAAGCCCGCGATAAGCGTCCGCAGCCCGAACTCGAATGCTGCATCCGCCCGTCCGGGGTTCGGCCCGGACGTGGCGAGGGCGGCCCGCATGGCCTCGTTCGCCTCCGGCGCGGTCGCCCAGACCACTTCGGGTGCGGCGAGGTCCAGCGCCGACCCCAGCACGAAGCTGTCGACCGCCGTGATGGCGTGCAGAATCTCCTCGGGTGTGAAGCCACCGTCCGAGAATGCCTGCGCCAGCGCGTTGTACAGCCCGAACGCCACACCGGACTGCACTGTGTGCGCGGTGAACAGAGGAATCAGCCGAGGATGCTCGGCGTAGTTGCGCCGATACTCGCGCGCCAAGCCGGCCACCGTCTCGCTCCACTTGCCGTCGGGGTCCGCCACCACGATGCCCGCCATCATCCGGGCACGCATCAGTTCGATGATCTCCGCCCTCCCGGACACGTGGTTGTACAGCGAGGAGGGCCGCACCTTCAGCCGTTCGGCGAGACCGGGCATCGTGAAATCACCGGTGAGGTCCACCATGCGCATGGCAGCTTCGGTGATGATCTCCGGCGACAGCAGTCGCTGTGATGGCCGTGGCATGGGTGCCCTCCTGGTCGGTGTGTCACCGGCGACCAGGGTGGATACCGAAGGAATCGAAATCGTCGCGTCCCACCCCTTGATCGCCGAGCATTCACCCACCATACTTAACGAATCCAATTCGTTTTAGGCGCTCGCCGAACCGAACATCCGAGGAAGCACAATGTTGACGATTACCGCCCTCACCCCTCCCGAGTCCCTGTCGAGGACGCGCGAGACGGGACGCACCCCGCTCCGCGTCGGCCTCGTCCAGCACCGCTGGCACGAGAACGACGAGGATCTGCGGGCCGAACTCGACGAGGGCATCGCCGCGGCAGCGAAACTCGGGGCGCGTGTGGTGTTCCTCCCCGAACTGACGCTGAGCCGCTACCCCGCGTCGACGCCGGGTGGTGACAACCCGGGACGTACCGCCGAGGACCTGCTCACCGGCCCCACGTTCACGTTCGCCGCCAAGGCCGCCGCGGAACACGGCGTCCTCGTCCACGCGTCGCTGTACGAGCGGAACGACTCCGAGGACGGCGTGCAGTACGAGGACGGGCTCGGGTTCAACACGGCCATCCTCGTCGCCCCCTCCGGTGAACTGCTCGCCCGCACCCGCAAGCTGCACATCCCCGTCACCGCCGGCTACTACGAGGACACCTACTTCCGCGGCGGCCCCGCAACCGATCCGTACCCCGTCCACACCGCCGAGGCACTCGGCGGGGCGAAGCTCGGACTGCCGACGTGCTGGGACGAGTGGTTCCCCGAGGTCGCCCGCGCGTACTCGCTCGGCGGCGCCGAGATCCTGGTGTACCCCACCGCGATCGGTTCGGAGCCCGACCACCCGCAGTTCGACACCCAGCCGCTGTGGCAGCAGGTGATCGTCGGCAACGGCATCGCGAACGGCACGTTCATGGTGGTCCCCAATCGCCACGGCAGCGAAGGCCTCATCACGTTCTACGGCTCGTCGTTCATCTCCGATCCCTACGGCCGGATCCTCGCGCAGGCCCCGCGCGACGAATCCGCGGTACTGGTCGCCGACCTCGATCTCCAGCAGCGCGAGGACTGGCTGGCCCTGTTCCCGTTCCTGGCCACCCGGCGCCCCGACACGTACGGCGTCCTCACCGAGCCGGTCGATCAGGCCTCCCCGTTCGGGAGGGCCTGATGTCCTGGCGCATGCCCGCGGAAGGCGAACTGCACGAACGCACCTGGATGGCCTATCCCAGTGAGGGCTACTCGCTGGGCGACACCCCCGAGGAACACCACGAGGCCCGCACCACATGGGCCGAGGTGGCACACGCCGTGGCCCGGTTCGAGCCCGTCACCGTCGTCGTCGACCCCGGACAGGTGCCGGCGGCCAAGGAATACCTCTCCGCCGACATCGACATCGTCGAGGCGCCGCTCAACGACGCCTGGATGCGCGACATCGGACCCACGTTCGTGCTGTCCGAGGACGGACGCCTCGGCGGCGTCGACTGGATCTTCAACGGCTGGGGCGGCCAGGACTGGGCCCAGTGGGACAAGGACTCGAAGATCGGCGCACTGGTGGTCGCGCGGTCCGGGGCCGAACTCGTCGACTCGCCGATCGTCAACGAGGGCGGCGGCATCCAGGTCGACGGCCTCGGCACCGTGCTGGTGACCGAGACCGTGCAACTCGACCCCGGCCGCAACCCGGAACTGTCGAAAGCCGACATCGAGGCCGAGCTCGCCCGGACGATCGGGGCCACCAGGGTGATCTGGCTGCCGCGCGGACTGACGCGGGACCAGGACACGTACGGCACGCGCGGGCACGTCGACATCGTCGCAGCGATCCCGTCACCGGGCGTCGTCCTGGTGCACGACCAGCGCAACCCCGAACACCCCGACTTCGAGGTCAGCAAGGCCGTCATCGACGTGCTGAAGCAGACCACGGACGCCCGCGGTGAATCGTGGGAGATCATCACCGTCGCCGCGCCGACTGTCCTGCGCGACGAGGAGGGTTTCGTCGACTACAGCTACATCAACCATTTCGTCGTCAACGGCGGCGTCATCGCGTGCAGCTTCGACGATCCCGCCGACGAGGAAGCGGTCGCCATCCTGTCGGCCGCATACCCCGGACGCACGGTCGTGTCGGTCGACGCCCGCCCGCTCTTCGCGCGCGGCGGCGGAATTCACTGCATCACCCAGCACCAGCCCGCCGTGCGCTGACGCACCCGTGAGTACTTGTTAACCGCGGGCGGTTGACAAGTACTCACGGGCTAGCGCCTGCGCCGCATGTAGTCGCTGACGACGGCGGCGCCGAGACCGTCCAGCCCGGGGGCCACGACGCGTCCGCCGACCCGCTCGGCCATCCGGTCCACGACCCGCGCGAGACCGGGATCCTCACCGAGCCGGAAGAACGTGACGTGGGCGCCGAGCCGGGCGAGTGTGTCGAGTTCCCGGACCGTCAGACCGAGGGTCCGGGCGCTCGGCGGGTAGTCGAAGTACGCGAAGCCGTCCGGCTCGAGGTGGGCCGTCGGCTCACCGTCGGTGACGATCAGGACCACCGGCTGGGCGTTGGGGTGCCGGCGCAGATGCCGGGCCGCCAGCAACAGCGCGTGGTGGAGGTTGGTGCCCTGGTCCCAGGCGCCGTCCAGGCCGGCGAGTTCCGACGGCGTCAGCACCTGCGCGTGCCTGCCGAACGAGATGAGCTGCAGTTCGTCGCTGCGGAACCGGGTGCTCACCAAGTGGTTCAGGGCGAGGGCGGTGCGTTTCATCGGCACCCACCGCCCCTCCATCACCATCGAGAACGACGTGTCGACCAGCAACGCGACCGCCGCCTGCGACCGCTGCTCGGTCTCCATCACCTCCACGTCCGATACGGACAACCGGACCGGGACCCGACCGCGCTCGGCCGGATCGGACGCCGCCCGCAGCACGGCATTGGTGATCGTGCGGGTGACGTCCCACGGCTCGGTGTCGCCGAACGCCCACTCGCGGGACGCACCCGTCGGCTCCCCCATCGACCCGGCGCGGCGCGTCTCCCGTTGCCCGCCACGCGAAGACAGCTGCTGCGCCACGTCCCGCAGAGCCGTCTGACCGAGTTGGCGCATCGCCTTGGGCGACAGGCGCCACTGGCCGTCCGCCCCGCGGTCGAAGAAGCCCTGATCGCGCAGGGCCTTCTCGAGTTCGGCGAGGGTCTGCGCATCGGCCGCCGCCTCGTCGCCCAGTTGCCGGGCCAGAGCGTCCGCGTCGATGTCGTCGAGTTGTGCGCCCGCGTACTGCTGCGACAGTTGCTCGGCGAGCGACTCGAGTTCCGCGATGTCCTGCAACGCCCCGGTGCCCTCGCCCAGGCCCATGCCGTCGTCGCCGCGGAACCGTTGGGCGCCCTGCCAGTCCTCACCCGGGCGCGCCGCCTGCAGATGCTGGTCGAGACGGTCCAGCTGTCCGATCAGCGACGGATCGCCGAACGCCTGCTGCGCCAGCGCATCCAGTTCGTCGCGCTGCTCCTGCGACAGCGAGTTCCGCAGGCGCTGCGCGGCCGCCGCCCGCTGCGCCAGCGAATCGAGCAGTTCCTCGACATTTTGCGGGTTCTCGGGGAAGTACTCCCCGTGCTTGTCCATGAACTCGTCGAACTGTTCCTGCGTATCCTCGCCGCGGGAATGTTTGTCGAGCAGGTCGTTGAGGTCGGCGAGCATCTCGCGGATGCGTTCGCGGTCTTCTTCCGTGGCCCCCTCGAGGGCCTGTTTCATGCCGGCGAACCGCTGGTCCAGCACCTCGCGGCCCAGCAGGTCCCGGATCTTCTCGTAGTCCTCGCGGGCTTCCGAACTGCGCCAGTCGTAATCGGCGAGTTCCTGCACGGCCTGCGCGGTGGACGGCGACAGTTCCTCGAGGCGCATCTCCGAGAAGCGGGCGTCGTCGTCGAGCGCACGGGCCAGCGTCTTGCGTTCCTCGAGCACCGCGCGGTCGAGGAGTTCCCGGACCTCTTCGAGTGTGCCGTTCAGGTTGTTCCGCTTCAGCAGCTCACGGCGACGCCGATTGGCCTCGGCCGCAAGCTCGTCCAGGCCGCGCATGTCCTGGTTGCCGCGCCGGAGCATCTCGCGCAGCGCCTGCCGCGGGGACGTTCCCGCGAACACGTCGTCGCCGATCGATGCCAGGGCCTCGCGCAGGTCCACCGGCGCTGCCAGCGGATCACCGCCCTCGTACGGCCCGTACCGCGCGTTGTGCAGCCCGCGCTCCGCCTTGCGGGACATTACGAATACACCGTCTGCCCGTTGATGTCCGGGTTCTTCGAGATCCGACGCGCCAGGTACAGCCCTTCGAGGGCGAACTCGGCGGCCGCGGCCCGCTCGCCGTCGGACTCCGCGCCCAGACGCTCCGCCAACTCGTCGAGGACCTCGAGCTCGGGGAGCTCGTTCAGCAGTGCCTTCGCCGTGATCCGTTCGCCGGTCACCACCGGATCGCCCTGTTCGACCGCGTCCACGAGTTCCGCCAGGTCGATGCCGCCGAGCCGGGTGCGGACCGTGTCGGCCGTCGCCCGCCGGAGCAGGTGCTCCAGGACCTCGATCTCGCGCCCCTCCTCACCGGATTCGAATTCCACCTTGCCCCGCAGGACGTCGACGACGGTCTCGAGGTCGACCGGCCGCGCGACCGGGTCGGCCTCACCGAGCACCGCGCCGCGATGCACCGCAGCCGCACTGACGGTTTCGGCGCCCGCCACCGCGAAGCGGGCGGACACACCCGACCGCTGATCGACCGACGTCGACTCGCGGAGCAGGCGGGTGAACCGGGCCAGGATCTCGAGGAGGTACTCGGGCACCTCCGCGGTGAGATGCGCTTCCTGCAGGATGACCGCGACCTCGTCGTCGAGCCTGGTCGGGTAGTGCGTCCGGATCTCGGCACCGAACCGGTCCTTCAGCGGGGTGATGATGCGACCGCGGTTCGTGTAGTCCTCCGGGTTCGCGCTGGCCACCATCAGGACGTCCAGCGGGAGCCGGAGGGTGTAGCCGCGGACCTGGATGTCGCGTTCCTCCATGACGTTGAGCAGCGACACCTGGATGCGTTCGGCGAGGTCGGGCAGTTCGTTGATGGCGACGATGCCCCGGTGCGCGCGGGGAACGAGCCCGAAGTGAATGGTTTCCGGATCGCCGAGACTCCGGCCCTCCGCGACCTTGACCGGATCCACGTCACCGACGAGGTCGGCCACCGACGTGTCGGGGGTCGCGAGTTTCTCCGAATACCGCTCGCTGCGGTGCCGCCATGCGACAGGGAGGCTGTCGCCCAGTTCCTGCGCCCGGCGGATCGACGCCGGGGTGATGGGCTCATAGGGATGCTCCCCGAGTTCGGAACCGGCGATCACCGGGGTCCATTCGTCGAGGAGCAGGTTGAGGGTGCGGAGGAGGCGGGTCTTGCCCTGACCACGTTCGCCGAGCAACACCACGTCGTGACCCGCGATGAGAGCCCGTTCGAGCTGTGGTTCCACCGTCTCCTCGAAACCGACGATGCCGGGCCACGGATCACGACCGTCGCGTAGGGCCGCGAGCAGATTCTCGCGGATCTCTTCCTTGACGGTGCGTTGAACGTGGCCCGACTCGCGGAGCTCGCCGACGGTGGAAGGTCTGTGTTCCGATGACGTCACCACTCCACGCTACGAGGGTTCGAGCGAATCGGCACGCGGTTAATGCGCGCCGACCCGCCCGGGTCAGCCCTCGCGGCGCGTTCTCGTCCGAGAACTGGGGGTTCTTCCGGTAGCCGAGCGCCTCGTAGAAGGCATTCGACTTGCCGAGGTCCGTCAGGGGGAGGTTCACGAAGATCATGGTCGACATCGAGCAGGGCCTGCCCGGCATCCCGTCCAACATCCTGTCGGCGCGCCTGAAGGAACTCGAGGACACCGGCGGTGAAGGCAATGACGGCACGCGAGATCACCCCGGAGGACGCCATCGCCCTCGGCAGCGTGTCCGTCACCGGCGACCCGGCGCTGTTCGCCACGTTCGCCGACGTCTTCGGCATTCCCTGACTGCCCGCCTACGCGGCGACACCGTACGAGGACGCGGCGTCCAACTCGTCCCAGGCGGAGCGGTAGCGCTCGAACGTCACCGGATCAGCCTCCGCCAGAAGGGAGTCGAGCAGGACTCGCGGATCGTCGCGCCATGCCCGGACGACGTCCGCGACCGCGCGGTTCGAGAACAGACCCGACCCGGTGAGCGCAGACACCCACTCGTCGATCGCTCCCCGGTGAATCCGCTCGACGGCCTCCCGGCGGAATCCGCCGTCGACGAAGTCGAGGGAGAACATGGCGGCGACGAAATCACCGGTGGTCAGCTGTACGACGTTCATGATGCGGCACCTTCCTGGGGTCGGGGGTTCGTCTCGGATGTAATCCGTTGGAACGACTGGTGATGCAGACGCTAATCGTCGATTGTGTGAGTTCTGTGATGCTTCTCTGAGATCTCGGCCGCGACGGCCGCCTGCCGGTATCGCCGAGCTTCTACACTCCGTGCATGGAGACCTGGGTTCTGCCCGGACTGCTCGGCCTCGGCCTCGCCGCCGCGTCGGGACTGCGCACGTTCCTGCCGTTGCTGATGCTCGGCGCCGCGGTGCACTTCGAGGTGCTCGGGGTGACCCTGAACGAGTCCATGCGGTGGCTCGGTTCGACCGGGGCGCTGGTGGCGTTGTCGATCGCGACACTGGTGGAACTGACCGCCGATCTCATCCCGTTCGTCGACAACGTGCTGTCCGTGATCGGCAACGTCACCGGTCCCGTGGCGGGAGTCATCGCGACCTGGGCGGCCTTCGCGGACGTGGACCCGTCGACTGCCGCGATCGCCGGAATCGTCATCGGCGCGCCCACGGCTCTGGCGTTCAGCACCGCGCAGACCGGCACCCGGGCGGTGAGCACGGCCTCGACCGGCGGCCTGGCCAATCCCGTGGTGTCGGTGATCGAGGACGTCGTCTCGTTCGTCACATCCCTGATCGCCCTGCTGCTTCCGCTGCTCGTCATTCCACTGCTCGCGTTCCTGTTGTGGTTCGCGTGGCGCGGGGTGCAACGGGTGCGGCGACTGCGCGCGACGTGAACTGGTAGACAGTCCCCATGCCTGACACCGAGATCACGTTCGACAGCGGTGCCGTCACGTACCACGGCAGCCTGCGCACTCCCGACCACGCGAATGGGTCGGCGGCGGCCGCGCTGCTGCTCGCCGGCAGCGGTCCCACCGATCGCAACGGCGACAGCGCCCTGCTCCCCGGTGACATCGGAACGCTCCGCCACCTCGCCGACGTGCTCGAACAGCACGGCATCCCCAGCCTGCGCTACGACAAGATCGGCAGCGGCGAAACCGCTCTCGGCCCGTACGAGGTGGAAGAGGTCGGGGGTCTCGGATTCACCACGTTCGTCGACGCCGCATCCGCGGGCCTCGACTTCCTGGCCGCCCAACCCGGGGTCGACCCGTCGAAGCTGATCGTCATCGGTCACAGCGACGGCGGACTCGTCGCCCTCGCACTCGCCACCGCGGAAACAGAGTCGCGCGTGCGCGCCGTCGGACTGCTCGAACCGCTGAGTGTCCGGCTCCTCGATCTGCTCACCACGCAGATCCACGGCCAGCTCGACGCCGTCGTCGGCACCGGCCAGCTGCCGGTGGAATTGGCCGACGAACTCCGGCTCGCACTCGCGGACACCGTCGAATCGCTCCGCACGTCGGGCACGATCCCCGACGACCTTCCGGAACCCCTGCAGAACGCCGGGCTCGTCCATGCCAACGCGAAAGCGCTCGCGGAGGAGGACGCTCTCGACCCGCGCGCACTGGCCGGCCGGTTGCCCGCAGGCTTCCCTGTCCTCACCAGCTGCTCCGCCAAGGACATTCAGGTGCAGCTCGCCGACGTCGACGGCCTGAACGACGCCCTCGCGCACACCGAGCTGACGCCGGTGCGGATGACGAACGCCAATCACGTCCTCAAGGACGTCGGCGACCGCCCGTCCACCGGACCGGATTACGTGGAACCGCTCCCCTACTCGGCGGAGTTCACCGAACCGTTCAGCAGGTGGATCGCGGCACTGTGATCAGTTCCCGCCCGCTCCGGTGATCACGGCCATCAGCGTGCTCGCCAGATCGGACACGAGTCCCAGGTTCTTGTCGTTGACGAGGTCCTGAAGCCCGTCGAGTCCCTCGACCTCGAGCAGCGGCGCGAGCATCTCCATCAACTCGGAGAACTGCGCCGAATCGGGTGCCGTCGACTTCGGTGCCGCCTTGGGGGTGGTCGCCTTCGGGGTCGTGGTGGTGGTCGACGACGCGCTATCCTCACTCGCCTCTGGTGCCGTGGTCGCCGCCGGCGCCGCGGCCAGCTCCTCGGCGGGCGCCGACTGCGACCCCGTCAGCAGGTATGTGACGATGCCGGTCGTGATGGTGATCGCGTGCTTCAACTGGCCGTCGGTGCCCTCCAGCTGGGCGGAGTCTTCCTTGTTGGAACCGTTGCCCATCTCGACGAACACCAGCGGCACCTGAGTCAGCGCAGGTCCGGCGACATCGGCGCGGGTCTGGAGGCCGTCGTTCACGCCGGCGTAGTTGGCGGGAACGAAGCCGTCGGACTTGTAGGCGTCGCGCATCATCTTCGACGCCTCGAGCCCGCCGCCGGACTGTGCCGCATCGGCCTTTTCGTCGGGGATGGGCAGCGACGGGATGATCATGTGGAACCCGTGCTTGCTCGCGTCCTCGCCCTGCGCCGTCGAGTCCGCGTGAATGCTCACCGCCACGTCGGCATTCGATTCGCTTGCCGCACGCGCTCTTTCGTCGACGCATCCGCCCCAGCCGGTGTCGTCCTGACGACTCAGGACGACCTTCGCGCCGAGACTCTCGAGGCTGCTCTTCACCAGCTGGGACACATTCCAGTTGATGGTGTGCTCGGGCACCCCGCCGAGCGACGTCATGCCGCTCGTCTGGCAGTCCTTGGTGTTGCCCCGGCCGTCGTTTACCTGCTGTGCGAGGTCGTGGCCCTCGCTGGAACCCTGATGCCCGGGGTCGAGGAACACCGTCATCCCGGACAGCTCGGTGCCGGTCGCCGTCGCCGCGGGTTCCGCCGAAACCTGAGCAGGGATGAGCACGGACGCACCCAGGACGCAGGCGCCGAGGCCGGCCTTGATCGCAAATCGGTTCATAACGGGGATGGGCGCACCGTCGCAGTCCGGGCGCCACTCTCCTTCCACAGGTGCCACTCGAGTCACATCAGCCCCGAGTGAATCAGCTGCACCGTGCGTACGGGCTGCTCGACGCCGGATCGAAAGCAACCTGTGACCAAAGTGGTGAGATTCGAATGGGCACTTCCGTAGGCAAACACCGAGTGGAGGCCTGCGTTTCTGCGCATTCACACCGGGGCTCCTGCCTGCCGCAATCGGTCCCGAACTCGCGCGCCGATCACCTGCGGCCGCCGACGCAGCTGTTCCGCATTCACCCGCACCACCGCCCACCCGAGTTCGGCGAGCCGTTCCGTCCGCTCGATGTCCCACGTGCGCTGACGTTCGTCCGACCAGTGATGTTCGCCGTCGTACTCGACGAGCACCTTCCACCTTGTCCAGCCCAGGTCCGCACGGGCGAAGACACGACCGCGGCGATCCTCGATCGGTATCTGAGTCTCCGGTGCGGGCAACCCTCCGCGGATCAGGACGAGGCCGCGTCTCCGGTGGGGACTCGGCACCGGGATCGACGAGCCACACGACTTCACGCAGCGACGCGAGACCACGTTCGCCCCGATGCCGGCCTGCCACCGCGGAAATTTCCGCCGGGCGCAGTCCGGTGTCGTGGCACAGGGCGTCGAGTACCTCGACGGCGCGATCGACGGGCAGCCATCTGCCCAGATCGAAGGCGGTCCGCGCCGGAGTGGTGAACAGCATCTCGTCCACAAGACACACTTCGTCCGGCAGGAGGGTATCCGCGCGCACCTCGATGCCGTCGACGGATCGTCGGCTGCCTCGTCTGATGAGCGTCGCCGACTCGCCCCCTCCGATCCATCGGGTTCCGTGCACGGCGGCGGCGGAGAAGCCCGCGAGTACCGCTTCACCGTCGGCCCACAACCAGGCGGCGCGTGCGCGTGAGAGCGCTGTCACCTCGACGCTTCTGGGCACATACACGTCCCGGTGCAAACGCCGGAAAGTGCGTAACCCGTGGCGGGTGAGCCGCCCGGTTCGTAGCGCTTCCGAACCCCGGAACGGCTGCTGGAATTCCCCCATCGTCGAACCCTGACAGTCCGGCACTCGATCGCGGTCGCAAATTCCGAGTCTGTGGACAACGCATATCGCCATCCACAGAAGCGTCACTGCGCAGAACTGTAGGTGAACATCGAGTACATCCCTGCATTTCTGCGCAGCGGCTGGATAATGGAAGTGCAAACCCTCAACCGGTGATGTACGGTCATCTACCAACCAGCAACGACACGCAGGAAGGCACGGCCATGATGCAGCTTCACGCGCTCTTCGCGTCCGTATCCGCATGGCGTCGCTGCTCCGCCGACAAGCACATCACCAAGTTCGGCCCACCCCGAGAATGTTGAGACTCAACCAAGTCATTCTCGGGCACCCAGGGCAAACCCCTCGGGTGCCTTTTCTTTTACCTTTCACTTTCAGGAGCACCCCATGAAACTTCGCATCAACCAACTGTCCACCTCTCCCCCCTATCTCGGTTTGCCGGACGACCTCACCGGTTACGCCGTCACCCTCGACCTGTCGCACTGCGATGCAGCCCACGAAGCGGGCCTGGGTGAGCTGATCAGCGAGGTCCGCAGCCGCGGCGCAGCCCGCGTTGTCATCACCGGTTCGCCTCGCGAACTCCAGGGCACGGGCCGGGCGCACGGGGCCGCAGCCGCCTGACGACGCAGAACGGGCCCCGGCATGATGCCGAGACCCGTTCGAGAGTTGCCGAAGGCTAGTGCGCGAAGTGCCGCGCGCCCGTCAGGTACATGGTGATGCCGGCTTCCTTGGCCGCATCGATGACCTCGTTGTCGCGGACGGAACCACCCGGCTGTACGACTGCCTTGACGCCGGCGTTCGCGAGCACCTGCAGTCCGTCGGGGAACGGGAAGAACGCGTCCGACGCGCCCACCGACCCGACCACCCGGTCACCGGCCCGCTGCACCGCGAGGTGCGCGGAGTCGACGCGGTTGACCTGGCCCATGCCGACGCCGACCGACGCACCGTCGGAAGCGAGCAGGATCGCGTTGGATTTCACCGAACGGCACGCGCGCCACGCGAACTCGAGATCCTTCAGCGTCTGTTCGTCGGCGGCGTCGCCGACGGCCAGCGTCCAGTTGGCCGGGTCGTCGCCCCCGGCGTCGAGCACGTCGCGCTCCTGGAGGAGCGCTCCACCGGACACGGGACGCAGTTCGATTCCCGTCGCGGTGGGCGCCTGAGCAAGGAGGACGCGGATGTTCTTCTTGCGCTGCAGAACTCCGAGCGCACCGTCCGCGTAGGACGGTGCGATGATCACCTCGGTGAAGATCTCGGCGACCTGCTCCGCCATCTCGACGGTGATCTCGCGGTTCGCGGCGATGACTCCGCCGTATGCGCTGACCGGGTCGCAGGCGTGCGCCTTGCGGTGCGCCTCGGCGATGTCGGCTCCGACCGCGATGCCACACGGGTTCGCGTGCTTGATGATCGCGACGGCCGGCTCGCTGAAGTCGAACGCCGCACGCCAGGCCGCGTCGCCGTCGGTGTAGTTGTTGTACGACATTTCCTTGCCGTGCAGCTGCTCCGCCTGGGCCAGACCGGCAGGAGCGGCGGGGTTCACGTAGAGGGCCGCGGCCTGGTGCGGGTTCTCGCCGTACCGCAGCACTGCCGAGCGGTCCCAGGTGGCGCCTGCCCACTCGGGGAACTGCGAGTCACCCGGTTCGACCAGCACGGACGTCATCCAGCTGGCGACGGCGACGTCGTACGACGCGGTGTGCTGAAACGCCTGTGCGGCGAGCGCGGTGCGCTCGGGCAGCGTGAACCCGCCGTCGGCGACCGCGGTGAGCACGTCGTCGTAGCGGGCGGGATCCACCACGACCGCGACCGAGGGGTGGTTCTTCGCGGCGGCACGCACCATGGACGGCCCGCCGATGTCGATCTGCTCGACGCACTCGTCGGGGGTCGCACCCGATGCGACGGTCTGCGTGAACGGATACAGGTTCACGACCACCAGCTGGAACGCCTCGATGCCGAGTTCCTCGAGCTGCGCGAGGTGCTCCGGCTTCCGGGTGTCCGCGAGGACGCCCGCGTGCACCCGCGGATGCAGCGTCTTGACCCGGCCTTCGAGGCATTCGGGGAACCCCGTCAGCGCCTCGACGGGGGTGACCGGGATGCCGGCGTCGGCGATCTTCGCTGCAGTCGATCCTGTCGACACCAGCTCGACGCCTGCCTTGTGCAGGCCCGTAGCCAGTTCGACCAGACCGGTCTTGTCGTAGACGCTGACGAGCGCTCGGCGTACTGCCTTGCGTTCACTCACTGGGGATCACGGCCTTTCGTCCATCGGAAACAACTCCACGGGTGGCGACAGCGGCGATGACGTCCGCCAACAACCGTCGCTCCACAGTCTTGATGCGCTCGTGCAGGGTCGACTCGTCGTCGCCGTCGAGCACCGGCACGGGTTCCTGCGCCAGGATCGGGCCGGTGTCGACACCCGCGTCCACGAGGTGGACGGTCGATCCCGACACCTTCACGCCGTAGGCCAGGGCATCCGGGACCGCGTGCGCGCCGGGGAATGCGGGCAGCAACGCGGGATGCGTGTTGATGATGCGACCGCCGAAGCGCTCCAGGAAGGCGGGACCGAGGATCTTCATGAAACCCGCCGACACGACGAGCGACGGCTGGTGCGACGCGACGGCCTCGGTCAGCGCGACATCCCAGGCGGACCGATCGGCGTAGTCACGGAGTCCGATCCGGAAGTGGGTGATGCCCGCGGATTCGGCGTGCCGGGTGGCGTCGCAGTCGCGGTCGACGCCGACGGCGACGATCGCGGCGGGATACCCGTCCGTGTGTGTTGCTTCGATCAGCGATCTCAGGAGGGTTCCCGCACCGGAGGCGAGTACAACAATCCGCGCCGGCGCGGACGCCACCGGCGAAGCGGTCGTGGGCCCCAGGTGGTCACGCGAGGAAGTCAGCGCTCTACTCCTGAACAATCGAAAGGCCGGATGAATCGAAAGACGGGCGAAAATGGGGGCGGTCGCATCGTCGACCGACCAAGAGCCTAGTCGCTGGGGGTTGCGGGCCCTCGGGGCAGGTCGGCTTCCGGGGCCTCGCCGGCGTCTCCGGACCCGTCGGGTTCCTCCGTCGCCGCGTCTTCCTCGACCTCGGCGTCCACCACGACCTCGGCCTCGGCGTCGGTGTCCTGCGGTGCAACCGGCGCTGCCGGCGCTTCGGTGTCGTCGACGAGTTCGGCTTCGATCACACGACTCGGCGGGACGTCTTCAGGGATCACCCGCTCCTCGGTGATCGGGGCGGCGATCGCGGGAACCTCCTCCGCGCCGGGAAGGTGCGGCTCCTCGTCCTCGGTGTCCGCTTCGTCCTCGTCCACGGCGCCCCGGCTCCGATGCCAGGCCACGACCACTGCCGTCACCGCACCCGCGAGTCCGAGCCACGCGAACGTGAGCAGCCCGAACGCCCACCAGTTCAGCTCGACCGTGCCGAATGCGCCGAGCCTGCCGCCGGACACGAGGCCGAGTACCGCCGTCACCACGCCCACACTCGCAGCGGCGGTCAGCACGGTGAACAGCGCTTCCTGCCCGGCGACCTGGCGCCCGCAGTCGCGTCCGAGCATCACACCGATCAGCAGCGGAATCACCAGCAGCGCAGGCCACGCGCCACCCGACACCCCGTCGGGAACGGCGCCGAGCAGCGGCAACGGCGGCAGCGAACCACCGACGTTCCCGAACACGCTGACCGAGACGTCCCCGATCTGCGCGGTCCCTCCCATGACCGCGGCCGCGGCACCCACCACGATGTTCGGCAGGTACAGCACCGACAGGATCGTCAGTCCGAGCATTCCGACGACGCCGTCGCCGCGTTCGAGCAGCGAGCCGACCGTCGACCACTCCATCAGCAGCGAGATCGTGACCATGACCGCGCCGGCACCGAGAATCGCCGTCATCGCGCGCAGGCCCGGCCGCACCGCGTCCCGGACCCACGACGGAACCTGCGCACCGAGCGTCGGCCACATCGCGACCGTCACACCGATCGCCGACGCGAGCAGGTGCACGAACAACACCCACCCGAACGCGGCGAGCGCGTTCGGGGAGGACAGCGGGATGACCGCCGACGCGTCCGCGATGACGGCGAGGCTGATGGCCGTCACGACCAGCGGTCCGGCCCCCGCGGCGCCGATCACCTGCAGAGCGTGCCGCCGCGAGGACGCCGGGTGCACCACCGCAGCGCATCCGCGGGCGACGACCCACACCATCCCCGCTGTCGGGATCAACGGGAGGACACCGAGTGCCGTGCCGTCGACCGTCAACGGCACCTGGTGAATCGCCAGCCACGACGCCGCGATGGCACCGAACGTTCCCGTGAGGTCGCTGTTCGCGGCCACAAGAGTGACGACGATGAGTGCGGACAACAGGACGACGGTGACGCCCGCGGGCCGGAACGCGACCGCGAGCAGCGCCCGCATCTCGTCGGCGTCGGGCACGGGTCGCTGTCGCGGGACTGGCCGCTCGTCATCACCGACGGCGCGCCGTCGTGCACCCTGTGCGACACGCTGCGCACGATCAACCAAAGAACTCATCCCCTCGAGAGTGGCACTCCGACGCCGCGACAGCGGTCAGGCGCGCCGCACAGAAGTGGCCTCCGACCACGTTCGGTCAGAGGCCACCTGCTGGTTGGGCCGCTACTTGTCGTCCCTGTCGGCGCGCGTGTCGAACGCCTGGGTCGGCGCGCTGTAGCCCTCCGATTCGGGCTTCTCGGCCGATTCGTCCGGCTTCGCCTCGGTGGGAGGCTGCTCGCCGTATTCCAGCGTGCGCTCCACCGGCGACGACTCGGACTGCGAGCCGTACGCAGGCGCCGCGTGCTGCGCGGAACCGTAACTGGTCCCGGCCGGGTACTGCGAGCTGGGCGTTCCGGTGGACTGCGACGGGCTCGACGGCTGCGAGTACCCCTGGTACTGCGGCTGCTGGTAGGCGGTGGTCGGGGCGTCGTACGACGCGGACCCGGCACCCCCGGTTGCTCCGTAACCCGGCTGCTGCGGCTGTCCGTAGCCCTGGCCGTAGCCGGGCTGGCTCTGCGAGGGCTGACCTTGCTGGCCGTACCCCTGCTGGCCGTAGCCCGGCTGGTTCTGCTGCCCGTAGCCGGGCTGCGACTGGCTCTGCTGCCCGTAACCCTGCGGGGCACTCTGGCCGTAGCCCTGCGGCGGCTGTCCGTACGACTGCTGCGGGCCCTGCCCGTAGCCCTGCGGGGCGCCCTGGCCGTAACCCTGCGGCGCCTGACCGGGCTGACCGAAGCCGGCGGCTGCGGCCGGCTTGGGCGCCGGCTGCTTCAGAAGGCCGATGTCGAACAGCGCCGCCGCGACGGCCACGGCCGACTGGATGAATCCGAGAACGAGGATCAGGATTGCGCCCCAACCGGAATCCGCGTCGACGTTGAGGAATACGAGCAACGCGACAACCCAGCCCGCGACGGACGCCGCCGCTGCCGCGCCCGCATAGGACTGCTTCGGAAGGAGGGACGCCGCCGCGAGCAGACCACCGAGGAACAGGAGTCCGAGCCCGTCCGTGTTCGCTTCGAACGAGTTCACGGACTCTCGCGCCAAGGTGGCGTAGGGGGCAAATCCGAGCAGTAGGTTGAGGACACCGAGAACTGCGACACCGATCAGAAGGAAGAAGCCCAGGCCTTTCGATTCTCCCCCTGCAGTCGGTTGCGCGGGCGGACCGTAACTCGGTCCTCCGGGCGTGAACGTCATGACTTCTCCTAGTCGACAAGTGGTCGTCTGCGTGCGCTCTTCCGACGCTAGCCTACGTATACCCGTCGGTCACTGCGCTCAGTCGCGGCCCGCAGCGCCGGGAACAGCGCAGGAGACAATGGTTCGGTGCCGTACACCCTCGCTCCCCGCACCGCCGATCTCACCCTCGAGACGGAGGTGAAGCACTCACGTTTCATCGCCGCCCTGCGGCGCGTAGAGGACGCCGAGGCGGCGCAGGCTTTCGTCCAGGATCAGCGGCGCGCGTATCCCGATGCGCGACATCACTGTTCGGCGTACATCATCGGAAACGGGCCCAGTGACCGGGTCGAGCGTGCGAGCGACGACGGCGAACCCGGTGGCACCGCGGGCATTCCGATGCTGCAGGTACTCAAGGCCCGTGATCTCGTCGACGTCACGGTGGTCGTGACACGGTACTTCGGGGGAATCAAGCTGGGGGCGGGCGGACTGGTGCGCGCCTACTCCGGCGCGGTGGCCACAGCGGTCGATGCCGCACCGCTCGTGCGAAGGGAACTTCGCCACCTGCACACCCTCGCCGTCGGCCACGCCGAGGCGGGACGCGTCGAGTCGGAGCTGCGTGGGCGGGGCGTCGTCGTGGTGGACACCACGTACGGGGAATCCGCGGTCCTCACCCTCGCGGCGAAGGACTCGGCGGAGCTGGCCGATCTGGTCGCTGCCGTCACGTCGGGGACGGGGACACTCGATCCGGCCGGGGAGATGTGGGTCGATGCCTGAACGGCCCGTGCGCCTTTCTGGTCGCGGGAGCTACCAAAAAGGCGCACGGGCCCGAAGGGCCTAGGCCTGGACGGTCAGGCTCTGCAGGATCTCGCGAGCGAGCGCAGCGGTCTCGGACGGCGTCTTGCCGACCTTCACGCCGGCAGCCTCGAGGGCGTCCTTCTTGGCCTGCGCGGTGCCCGAGGAACCGGAGACGATGGCGCCTGCATGGCCCATGGTCTTGCCCTCGGGAGCGGTGAAGCCCGCGACGTAGCCGACGACCGGCTTGGTGACGTTCGCCTTGATGTAGTCGGCGGCACGCTCCTCGGCGTCGCCACCGATCTCACCGATCATCACGATGACCTTGGTCTCGGGGTCCTTCTCGAACGCCTCGATGGCGTCGATGTGGGTGGTGCCGATGACCGGGTCGCCGCCGATGCCGATGGCGGTGGAGAAGCCGAAGTCACGCAGCTCGAACATCATCTGGTAGGTCAGCGTGCCGGACTTGGACACGAGGCCGATCGGGCCGGTGCCTGCGATGTTGGCGGGGGTGATGCCGACCAGCGACTCGCCGGGGGTGATGATGCCGGGGCAGTTGGGTCCGATGATGCGGGTCTTGTTGCCCTTGGAGACGTTGTACGCCCATGCGTACGCCGAGTCCTGCACCGGGATGCCCTCGGTGATGACCACGAGCAGCGGGATCTCCGCGTCGATGGCCTCGACGATGGCGTCCTTGGCGAAGGCCGGGGGAACGAACGCGATGGAGACGTCCGCGCCGGTCTTCTCGATGGCCTCGGCGACGGTGCCGAAGACGGGCAGCTCGACGCCGCCGTCGTGGGTGACGGTGGTGCCGGCCTTACGGGCGTTGACACCGCCGACGACCTGGGTGCCGGCCTTGAGCATCAGCGCGGTGTGCTTGGTGCCCTCGCCGCCGGTGATGCCCTGGACGATGACCTTGGAGTCCTTGGTCAGGAAGATAGCCATGTTTTTTGAGTCCCTTTACTTTGCGGCGAAGGCCAGCTCGGCAGCCTTGTCGGCAGCCTCGTCCATGGTTCCGACGACCGTGACCAGCGGGTGGGCGGCCTCGGCGAGGATACGACGACCCTCTTCGACGTTGTTGCCGTCCAGGCGGACGACCAGCGGCTTGTTGGCCTCGTCACCCAGCGTCTTCAGGGCGCCGACGATGCCGTTGGCGACCGCGTCACACGCGGTGATGCCACCGAAAACGTTCACGAACACGCTCTTGACCTGCGCGTCGTTCAGGATGACGTCCAGGCCGTTCGCCATGACCTCTGCGGAGGCGCCGCCACCGATGTCGAGGAAGTTGGCCGGCTTCACGCCACCGTGCTTCTCACCTGCGTAGGCGACGACGTCCAGGGTCGACATGACCAGTCCGGCGCCGTTACCGATGATGCCGACCTCACCGTCGAGCTTGACGTAGTTGAGGTCGTTTTCCTTGGCCTTGAGCTCGAGCGGGTCCGTGGCGTCCTTGTCCTCGAACGCCTCGTGACCGGGCTGACGGAACGCAGCGTTCTCGTCGAGCGTGACCTTGCCGTCGAGCGCGAGGATCTGGTCGTCCGGCGTGCGGACGAGCGGGTTGACCTCGACGAGGAGAGCGTCTTCCTTGATGAAGACGTCCCACAGCTTCTGGATCGTCACGGCCGCTGCGTCGAGCACCACGGCGGGCAGCTTTCCTGCCTCGGCGATGCTGCGCGCGAACGCGAGGTCGACGCCCTTGACGGCGTCCACGGGGATCTTCGCGAGAGCGTCGGGGTTCTCCTCGGCGGTGACCTCGATCTCGACGCCACCCTCGACCGAGCACATGGCCAGGTAGGTGCGGTTGGTGCGGTCGAGCAGGAAGGAGATGTAGTACTCCTCGGCGATGTCACTTGCCTCTGCGACCAGCAGCTTCTTGACGACATGACCCTTGATGTCGAGGCCCAGGATCGCCTCGGCGTTGGCCTGTGCGGCGTCGACGTCGGCGGAGTACTTGACGCCACCGGCCTTGCCGCGGCCTCCGACCTTGACCTGCGCCTTGACCATCACGGGCTTACCGATTTCTTCGGCAATCTCGCGTGCGCCGGCGACCGTGTCGGTAACACGCCCAGCCGAAGTCGGCACCTCGTGCTTGGCGAAGAGTTCCTTCGCCTGGTATTCGAAGAGATCCATCTGCTCACCGTCTCGTCTGCGTTGACACCCGCTCGAGGGGTAGGAGCGGGTCTGTTTTGGACTTTAACCAGTTGCCGGGCCCGGTCTGCGCCCGCGTGTCTGCTATGTGGTCCACATCACGCGATGTCACGTACTGAGGCGAGCCTCACCAGAAGCACTGAGGCGGGCCTCACCGCTGTCGACGGGGCGGACCTCAGCGATTTCTGCTGCGTGTCGTGAGGGCCGCGGCAGCCGCAATCAACACTATGCCCACCGTTGTCGGGACGACACCGGCCCCCATTGCGGGGTCGGTCACCCGGGCCGCGGTGAGCGGCCACGACAGCAGGTATACCCCCACGGCAACGGCCGAACCGAGCAGGAGAGCCACCGCCCGGGCCGGCCGGGCACGTGAGGCGACGATCACTGCCAGGACCACCGCGACGCCCAGCAGGACGCGCCCCCACACGTCGAGGTTCCACGGGAACTCCGCGAACGACGCGGGCGCGTAGTCGTCGCCGCGTGCGTCGGTCCCGTGGAAGAGCGGCAGTCCCAGTCCGACGAACGCGGCGACCGCGCCGAGGCCACCGACCGCGAGGACCGCGATCGAGGTGGACGACTCCTCGGACGTGTCGATCTCCTCGCGTTCCGCCGAACCGGCGAACCACGTCAGCACGCCGGTGACGCCGGCGGTGACGGCCGCACACCACAGCAGCGCGGCACCGATTCCGAAGCCGATTCCGGGGACGTCGGTGGCGAGTACGACGGACTGCGACACCGAGGCGACGGAGAACGGGATCGTCACCCACAGCACTCCGACCGCGGGTCGGACGGTGGAGGCGAATTCCGACAGCAGCAGCCAGACGCAGCCGACGACGAGCACGAGGGCGGCGACGAGCACGACCCGGGTGGCATAGATGTCGGGGCGCACGGCGTCGGCCGGAATGTCCAGGACGGGGAGCAGGGCACCGGCGGCGGCCAGCACGGCGGTGACGATCCCGGTGGTCCCGGCGGCGACGTGCCAGCGGGCGATCCGGGCGCGGGCCGCGGCGGCCTCGGCTCGCAGCGCAGCCTTGGCGACGCCCTTCGCGGACGGGGTGACGGCGCCCTTCTTCGCCGGGCCGCCCTGCGCCGACGCGGTCGACGAGGGGGCGGCGAGGGTCTTCAGGATCCTGCCGTCGCGAGCCCGGTCGACCATCGGGATGCAGACGCCCACGAGGACGAGGACACCGGCGCCGACGGTCCCCCACACCGCGCCGAGCCCGGGCTGGATCCGTTCGCCCGCGGCGAGTCCGGCCACCAGGCGCGTCCCGACAACGCCGAGCGCGGCCAGACCGGCCCCGACGAGCGCACCGGACGCCACGGGTGGCGAAATGGACGCCAGTGCGGAGGCGACCACGATCAGAACGGCCGCCGCCAGCAGCCCGGCACCTGCGGACGCGGCGAGATCCGACTCCACGACCGTCGGGACGAGGATGACCGGATCCTCGGACACGAAGGCGGGAGCGAACAGCGCGCCGACGAGCACGACGGCGGCGACCACCGCGACCGCGGACGGCAGGAACCCGATACGGGCGCCCGTCGCCCGTCCGACCTGTTCGGAGCTGCGTGCGTCGCCGTAACCGTCCGTCAGAGACTCCCGATGGACCGCGACCATGCCGAGGAGGCCCGCGAAGGCGATCAGCACGTGCCCGGCGAGGGCGGCGTATGCGCCGGACCCGGCGGCGAGCTCGGCCGCCGTCTCGGGCCTGAACAATTCGAGTCGGTTGGCGTCGATGGCGTCCGTCCACAGCTGGGTGTCGAGCACGGCGGTGCCGACGGACACCGCACCGGCACCGGCCAGCAGCGCCCCGGCCACAGCGGTGCGGCGCGCGAGAACCGCGGGAACGGCGAGCACGGGTGCCGCGACGGCGAAGACGGCAGCCCACAGCGCGGCTGCGCCGATTGCGGACGGCGCCGACGCCCCGTCGACCGAACGGACGGCGTGCAAAACGGGCGCCGAAGCCACCCCCAGGCCCCCGACGAGACCCAGGACGACCGCGAGCACGCACCCCCGGCGCGCACGGGCGGGATCGGGCTCGTCGACGGCTGTCAGACCGGTGCCGCCGGACGAAGGAATACGTTCGGGCTCGGCCCTACGCCCGTCCGGAGATCGAGTTGATGACGCCACATGCCGACGCTAGCGCCAACCCACTGCCTCCCCGTGGTTGTGACACGCGTGCACACGGGCGAGATTGAACCGAGACGAAAAGTGGGTTCGACGTTTCCCCAGCTCAGTTTGTGATGCCCGTCACATGTAGCCGTTCCTCCGCGTTACAGGTTGCGCGCATCGCAACCGTTTCGTTACCGTCGCCAAGGTCTAAGTCACAGGCAGGTCACGAGCAGGAGGACGGACGGGCGTATGCACCATCGCAGCCAGTTCACGGCCAGCCGTTTTGTGAGTCACCACGATGACGAGTTGCGGGGCCACAGCGACGAAGTCGCGCCCACGTACCCCCCGAGGTCGGTCGAGCGTCATCCCGAGACCGATAGTTCTGAGATTTCACGCATGTTCTTCCGCAATTCGCAGTCCACACGCTCCGCCCCCGACAGCGTCGACGCCGGCAACGGCTTCGAGACCATCGACACCGAGTCCGAGATTCCCGGCTTCACCCCCCGCAGCGGTTCCGAGTCCTTCGAGGGCGCACCCTCCCACTCCCGCCGCGGAGCCCACCGCCTCCCGACTCCCCCCTCAGCTCTCAAAGGTCGCGCCGCAGTCCTCGCAGTCGCAGCGGGCGCCGTAGTCGCCGCAGGCCAGGCCGCCGTCACCAGCGGGTCGTCCAGTTCCTCCGACCACTCCGAGGTCGCCCTCGCCAGTGACGAGTCGAGCGCCATCGGAACCACCGCCGAGCCGCAGGCCGCGCAGTTCTCCACGGTCGCCGACACCGCCGCGTCCGATTCGAACGCCCCGCAGGTCCTCAACATCGCGAACCCGACCGACCTGTCGCAGTTCAGCAACCTGCTCGCCAAGGGACAGCGTTTCAGCGAAGAGCGCGCCGCCCGCGAAGCCGCTGCCCGTCGCCCCCTGTTCGTCCTCCCCGCCGTGGGAACCTTCACCTCCAACTTCGGAAGCCGCTGGGGCACCCTGCACGCGGGCGTCGACATCGCCGCCCCCATCGGCACCCCCATCGTGGCCGTCGCCGACGGCGAGGTCATCGACTCGGGTCCGGCTTCCGGGTTCGGCATGTGGGTCCGCCTCAAGCACGCCGACGGCACCATCACCGTCTACGGCCACATCAACACCTCCACCGTCACCGTCGGCCAGAAGGTCATGGCGGGCGACCAGATCGCGACCGTCGGCAACCGCGGCTTCTCCACCGGCCCGCACCTGCACTTCGAGGTCCACCTCGCCGGCGAGAACAAGATCGATCCCCTCCCCTGGCTGGCCTCCCGCGGCATCAGCCTCGGCCCCGAGATGGACTGACCGAAAACTCTCGGCACCACCCCGAACACACGACTGCGGCGCATGCATTGCATGCGCCGCAGTCGTTTTGTCGTCGCTACAGCTTGACCATCGGGACGCCACCGATCAGCATCAGCCGGACCTTCCCCGCGCTGCCGAAATCGATCGTGACCGTCGCGGTCGGCCCGGCGCCCTTGGTCTCGAGGACCGTGCCGAGGCCGTACTTGTCGTGACTGACACGGTCGCCGACCGTGAGCACCAGGTTGTTGTTGCGGGAGCGGGCGGCACCGAAGCTCGGCGTGCCTGCCGACCCGCCGCTGTACCCGGAACCGCCGCCGAAGCCCTGACCGCCGTATCCCGATCCACGCGCACGGCCACCGCCGATCGCATTACCGGAACCGATACCGGTGCCCGGGTCCTCACGACGCCAGTGCACGAGATCCGACGGGATCTCCTGCAGGAACCGCGACTCCGGGTTCTGGATGGGCTGGCCCCACGCCGACCGCATGACGGCCCGCGTCAGATACAGCCGCTGCCGGGCCCGGGTGATGCCCACGTACGCGAGCCGGCGCTCCTCCGACAGTTCCGTGGGGTCGCCGAGCGCCCGCATGTGCGGGAACTGACCGTCTTCCCACCCGGTGACGAAGACGACTGGGAACTCGAGCCCCTTCGCGGTGTGCAGGGTCATCAGGGTGACGACGCCCTCGTCGTTGTCGGGCAGCTGATCGGAGTCCGCGACCAGGGACACCCGTTCGAGGAACGCGGCGAGGGAACCGGGGTCGGGTTCACCGTCCCGGGCGTCGACGTCGCCGTCCTCCGGCGGTTCCACGAGGCCGGCCGAGTTCCTCGCGTCGGAGCTGAACTCACGCGCCACGCTGACGAGTTCGTTGAGGTTGTCGAGGCGCGCCCCGTCCTGGGGATCACTGCTCGCCGCGAGCTCGGCGCGGTAGCCCGTCCGCTCGAGAACCGCCTCGACGACGTCGCCGATGTCGCCGAGCTGGTCGGGGACGACGTCATCCGCAGTGGTCTCCGGTGGGAGCAGCACCCGCAGTCCGTCCATGAGCTCGAGGAACGACGCGATGGCCTTCTGGGAACGGGTGTTCAGCAACGGCACGCGGCCCTCACCACCGTCCCGCAGCGCCTCGGCGAAGCTGATGCCCCGCTGCTCGGAGTGGACGGCCACACACGCCTCGGCGCGGTCGCCGATGCCGCGGCGGGGAGTGTTGAGGATCCGGCGCAGGCTGACGGTGTCGTCCTCGTTCGCAAGGACACGGAGATACGCGACGATGTCGCGCACCTCCTTGCGCTCGTAGAACCGCACTCCGCCGACGACCTTGTACGGAACGCCGAGCCGGATGAAGATCTCTTCGAGGGCACGGGACGAGTTGTTGGTGCGGTAGAACACGGCGACGTCCCCGAACTTGGCGTCGCCGGAATCGACGAGCTTGTCGATCTCGGACGCCACGAACGACGCCTCGTCGTGCTCGTTGTCCGCGACGTAACCGGTGATGAGCTCACCGACACCCGAATCGGTCCACAGACGCTTCTCACGCCGGCCGGTGTTCTTCGAGATCACCGAGTTGGCCGCCGACAGGATGTTCTGGGTGGAGCGGTAGTTCTGCTCCAGCAGGATGGTGCGGGCGTCCGGGTAGTCCCGCTCGAACTCCTCGATGTTGCGGATCGTGGCGCCGCGGAACGCGTAGATCGACTGATCCGCGTCGCCCACCACACACAGCTCGGCCGGGGCGACCCGGTGGTCCGCGTCCTCGCCGTCCGCGGTTCCACCGACCAGCTCGCGCACCAGCATGTACTGGGCGTGGTTCGTGTCCTGGTACTCGTCGACCAGCACGTGCCGGAACCGTCGGCGGTAGTACTCGGCCACCTGGGGGAACGCCTGCAGCATCGCGACCGTCTCGCCGATCAGGTCGTCGAAGTCCAGCGCGTTCGCCGAACGCAACCGCTGCTGGTAGTGCCCGTACACCTTGGCGATCAGCCGCGGCAGTTCCGCCGGATCCTGGTCGGCGTCGGCGCTCGCCTGCTCCGGATCGACGAGTTCGTTCTTGAGATTCGAGATGTGGGTGGCGAGCAGCCGCGCCGAATAGCGCTTGGTGTCGATGTTCAGATCCTTGGCGATCATCGTCAGCAGTCGCCGTGAATCGTCCGCGTCGTAGATGGAGAAGTTCGAGTTGAGGCCGGGGAGCAGCGCCGCCTGGGCCCGCAGGATCCGCACGCAGCTGGAGTGGAACGTGGACACCCACATGCTGTTGGCCCTGGGGCCGACGAGGTGGGCGACGCGCTCCCGCATCTCCGCGGCGGCCTTGTTGGTGAATGTGATGGCGAGGATCTGACCGGGCATCACCCCCCGCTCGGCCAGCAGATATGCGATGCGGCGGGTGAGCACAGCCGTCTTGCCCGAGCCTGCACCCGCGACGATCAACAGCGGAGAACCGGCGTGCACGACCGCTTCCCGTTGCGGTGGGTTGAGGCCCTGGAGGAGCGCATCGGACCCTGCGCGCGCCGGTGCGGCGGCGTGCGGAGTCGACTCTGCGCTCAGGGGAGAAGCGGTGCCGGAGATAGTGTTCATCAACTATCAAACTTACCGGCGTGTACCGACAGCGTCACAGCGGCTTGGCCTGCGCGCTACCGCCATGGCAAACTGGTACACATGTTCAGTCCGCCGTCGCGCCCCCTGTGGCGATTTTTTTACGGGTACCGGCCTCCGGTGCCCGTGAACTGAACAGCTCACGAGCCCCGAGGTCCGCACCGGATCCGGGGCTTTTTTCGTCAAACGAGCCTGGATCGGTAACGACTCGAGCCAAAACAACGATCCAAGTTCTGACAAGAGGGAGACGAACCAATGAGCACTCAGACCGTCGCATCAGCCGCCAAGGAAACCGCTGTTCCCACCAGCGAGGCCGAGATCGAGGTTCTCCGCCAGGAGATCGACAAGCTCGACGCCGAGATTCTCGCCGCCATCAAGCGCCGCGCGGAGGTCTCGCAGCTCATCGGGCGCACCCGAATGGCGTCCGGCGGTCCCCGCCTCGTCCACAGCCGTGAGATGAAGGTGCTCGAGCGGTTCAACGAACTCGGCCAGGAAGGCCACACACTCGCCATGCTGCTGCTGCGCCTCGGGCGCGGCCGCCTCGGTCACTGATTTCCCGAAACGGCCTGCCCGTCCCCCGACGGCGGTCGTTACGGCTCGAGTGCCACGTACTTGGTATCCAGGTACTCCTCGATGCCTTCACTGCCCCCTTCGCGCCCGAAGCCTGACGCTTTGACGCCGCCGAAGGGGGCAGCGGTGTCCGAGATGACCCCGCGATTGATGCCGACCATGCCCGATTCGAGGGCGTCGGCCACACGGAGTGCACGGTCCAGATCGCGAGTGAAGATGTACGACGCCAGGCCGAACTCCGTGTCGTTGGCCGCGGCGATCCCCTCCTCCTCGGTGTCGAACCCTGCGATCGCGACCACCGGTCCGAACACCTCTTCCTTCAGGATCCGCGCCTGCACCGGGATCTCGTCCAGCACGGTCGCCGGGTAGAAGTAGCCGGGACCTTCCGGTGCGACCCCGCCGAGCCGCACCCGGGCACCGGCGCCGACGGCGTCCTGCACCAATTCCCCGACCTTCTCGAGTTGATCCGCGTTGATCAGCGGGCCGAGCGTCGTGTCGGGATCCGTGCCGGGTCCGAGCGTGTACGAGGACAGCTTGTCGACGAGCTTCGCGGTGAACTCCTCCCGCACGCTGTTCGCGACGTGGAATCGATTGGCCGCGGTGCAGGCCTCGCCACCGTTACGCATCTTGGCGAGGACGGCGCCGGCCACCGCCTTGTCCACGTCCGCGTCGTCGAAGACCACGAACGGCGCATTCCCGCCGAGTTCCATGGACGTGCGCAGCAGCCCCTTCGCCGACTTCTCGACGAGCATCCGTCCTACCCCGGTCGACCCGGTGAACGTCAGCTTCCGCAGCCGGGGGTCGTCGATCAGCGGACCGGTGACCTCCCCCGACTTCGACGTCGGCAGCACGGACAGCACGCCCTTCGGCAGCCCCGCGTCGGCCATCACCTCGGCGAGCAGGAGCATCGTCAACGGAGTCTCGGACGCGGGTTTGACGATCATCGTGCAGCCGGCGGCCAGGGCGGGTCCGATCTTGCGGGTGCCCATCGCGAGCGGGAAGTTCCACGGTGTGATCGCCAGACACGGCCCGACGGGCTGCTTGGTCACCAGGATGCGTCCGTTCCCCGCGGGTGCCGGTGTGTAGCGGCCGGCGATTCGCACGGCCTCCTCGCTGAACCACCGGAAGAACTCGGCGCCGTACTTGACCTCCGCCGCGCTCTCGGGCAGCGCCTTGCCCATCTCCAGCGTCATCAGCAGCGCGAAGTCGTCGGCCCGGGCCGTGATCTTCTCGAACACCGCGCGGAGCAGCTCCCCGCGTTCACGTGCCGGGGTCGCGGCCCACTCCCGCTGCACCGCGACCGCGGCGTCGAGCGCCGTCATCGCGTCGGCGGGGCTGGCGTCCGCCACCTCGGTGAGCGCGTCACCCGTGGCCGGGTCGAAAACGGTGAACGTGGCGCCGTTCTCGGCGTCACGCTTCTCGCCGCCGAGGAAGAGGGTTGTGGGAACGGTTCGCATGAGTTCGACAGCATCCATGACGTCCATCATGCGCCGCACCGAAGTTCGCACGGAAGTTTCGACGCGCGGGCATTAAGCTCAAATCTCGTGAGCTCAGACATCACCGGAACCGCTGCCTGGCAGAAATTGCGTGATCATCACGCTCAAATTCAGTCCGTCCATCTTCGAGAACTCTTCGAGAAGGACCCGGCACGCGGGCGGGAGCTCACCGTCTCCGCCGGCGACCTGTACATCGACTACAGCAAGCACCGCATCGACCGCGACACGATCGGGTTGCTCCTCGAGCTGGCGCGCAGCGCCGACCTGGAGGCACGCCGGGACGCGATGTTCGCGGGCGAGCACATCAACACCTCCGAGGACCGCGCCGTCCTCCACACCGCGCTGAGGCTGCCCGCCGACGCCTCTCTCGTCGTCGACGGGCAGGACGTGGTGGCCGACGTCCACGAGGTCCTCGACCGCATGGGCGACTTCACGGATCGTGTGCGCTCCGGTGAATGGCGCGGCGCGACGGGCGAGCGAATCAAGACGGTTGTCAACATCGGTATCGGCGGCTCGGATCTGGGTCCGGTGATGGTGTACCGCGCACTGCGGCACTACGCCGACGCCGGCATCAGTGTCCGGTTCATCTCCAACGTCGACCCCGCCGACCTGGTGCGCAGCCTGCAGGGCCTCGACCCGGCCACCACCCTGTTCATCGTGGCGTCCAAGACGTTCTCGACGCTCGAGACGCTCACCAACGCCACCGCCGCGCGGCGCTGGCTGCTCGGCGGTCTCGGCCTCGGAAACGAAGCGGTCGCAAAGCATTTCGTCGCCGTCTCGACGCACGCGGATCGGGTGGCGGAGTTCGGTATCGACACGGCCAACATGTTCGGATTCTGGGATTGGGTGGGCGGCCGGTATTCGGTCGATTCCGCCATCGGGCTGTCGGTGATGGTGGCGATCGGCAAAGAGCGTTTCGCGGAGTTCCTCGCCGGCTTCCACGCCGTGGACGAACACTTCCGGACGGCGCCGCTCGAGGAGAACGCGCCGGTCCTGCTCGGCCTGATCGGCCTCTGGTACTCGAACTTCTTCGGTGCCGAATCCCGTGCCGTGCTGCCGTATTCCAACGACCTCGTGCGGTTCGCGGCCTATCTGCAGCAGTTGACGATGGAATCGAACGGCAAGTCGGTGCGCGCCGACGGCTCACCCGTCCCCACGCCCACCGGTGAGATCTTCTGGGGCGAACCCGGAACCAACGGGCAGCACGCCTTCTACCAGCTCCTGCACCAGGGCACGCGGCTCGTCCCGTCCGATTTCATCGGTTTCGGCGAGCCCACGGACGACCTGCCCACCGCGGACGGCACCGGCAGCATGCACGACCTGCTGATGAGCAACTTCTTCGCCCAGACGAAGGTCCTGGCGTTCGGCAAGACGGCCGAGGAGATCGCGGCCGAGGGCACGCCCGAACATCTGGTGCCGCACAAGGTCATGCCCGGCAACCGGCCGTCCACCACGATTCTCGCGCCGAAGCTCACCCCGTCGGTGATCGGGCAGCTGATCGCCCTGTACGAGCACCAGGTGTTCGTCGAGGGCGTCGTGTGGGGCATCGACTCGTTCGACCAGTGGGGTGTCGAGCTCGGCAAGACGCAGGCCGTGGAGTTGCAGCCGGTGCTCACCTCCGCGGATGAACCGGCCGCGCAAAGCGATTCGTCCACGGACAGCCTGGTGCGCTGGTATCGCCGTCAGCGTGGACGGGCGTGATTCACCAGCTCTCGGTGGTGTAGACCCGGCCCGAACGGTCCACCAGCCGGGCACGCAGCTCGTGCTGTTCGATCCAGCGGATCGCACCGATGCCCCGGGCGAGGGCGGCGACGCTGGCCGCGTATGCCCAGAGCGCGTCGTCCGCGATCACCGTCACGGTCTCCCATTCGGTGGCGGTGGGTGGTTCGGTGGCCGGGGGCGCGAACGCCGTCGCCATCGCCGTCCCGTTCACCAGTTCGACCTCGCCGTCGCCGGGCACCGGGATCTGCCACCCGCCGGCGGGACAGTGTCCGGCCGTCGCGATGACGTCGCCGATTCGCACGGCGGCCCCGCACTCGAGTTGGCGGGCGACCAGTTCCGCCGCCCGATCGACCGTGTCGGCCTTGGCGGTGTCGGTGATGTCGAACGAGGCGCCCCACGGCGCGAACACGACGTCGTCGTCGATCTGGATGTCGAGGAAGCTGGGCGCCGGGTGCACGGTGGGGATCAGGTCCTCGTCGGGGGATTCGGAGGCGAGCGGGTTCACCACCCCGTCGGTCATCCGGGCGGCCCAGAGCGCCGAACGCAGCAGCGCGGACATCCGCCGGCTGACCTTCACCGGCGCGCCCTGCGAAAGGTTGACGGCGTGGATCTCGGCGGCGCCGCGGTGGATGTCGCAGACCGATTCGGCCTCGTCGATGACGGCCGCGATCAGCGCAGCAGCCTCGGGAAGGGCGGCACCCTCGGTGACGTCGACTTCCACGAGGGAACCCCACACCTTCCATATCTCGACGCTAACCATGGTGTTCTCCGTGTGCGGTCCGTACAGCGCTGCACTTCCAGTATGCGCCGGCTGTCCAGAGGTCGGCGTCCGGCGACCACCTCGACCGGTCGTACACTTCGCTGGTGAGCGCCCGATTGAGCGTTGTCGACGAGATGTTCCTGCGCACCCATCGGGGGTGGGGAACGCCGATCGTGATGCAGGGACTGTGGCGTACCGACGGGCGGGTGAACGCCTCGACCCTCGATTCCCTGAGCGCAGACCTCGCCCACGGACCGTTGGGCAGGCGCGTGGTGCGTCCGCGGATTCCCGGCGCTCGGCCGCGGTTCGAGCCGAGTACCGACGCCTTTCCCGTCGAATACGCGGAGATCGAGTCTGGAGCGGTCCTCGCGTGGGCGGACGAGCAGGGCTCGTTGTCGGTGGACCCCGAGCGGGGTCCCGCCTGGCGTCTGGCGTGCGCACGTCCGGCCGACGGGGGCACGGTGCTGTCGCTGGTGTGTTCCCACGTGATCGCGGACGCGCGCGGTCTGGCGACAGCCATCGCGGCGGGGCTGCAGGGACTGCCCCCATCGGACCCGGGAGGTTCGGACGGCGCTGTCGCGGACATGTGGGACGCCACCCGGCTCGCCCGCCGCGTGACGGAGGGAACCGCGCGTGCGGTCGCCGGTCTCGTGGTGAGCGGGACCCGTCGCGCGGAACTCCGGCGCTTCCTGCACGTGAGCGGCAAAGCGTCCCCCGGCACACTTTGCCACTCACCTGTGTCGGCGGTGCTGGACGTGGATGCCGAGCAGTGGGACGCCGCCGCGGAGCAGGCAGGCGGAACCCCGAACAGCCTGTTCCTGGCCGTGGTGGCCGAGCTGGCGCGACGGGACGGCGAATCCCGGCCGCTCACGATCAGTGTGCCGATGGATCTGCGGGGCCCGGGCAACCCGCCGGGCACCGCGAACTCCGTTGCCATGGTCGAGGTGGACGTCGGCCCGCAGGACACCGTCGCGGATGTGCGGGCCGCGAGCCGCGCGGCGTTCTCCGCACCCGCGATGACGAGTCCGGCCGGGTTCCCGGAGGAGATGCTGCAACTGGTCCCCGACCGGGTGGCGCACGCCCTCACGGGCAACCCCGGCGAACGGGACGTGCTGTGTTCCAACATCGGACCGCTACCCGAGGCGCTCGTCTCGATCGGCGGTCACCGCGCCACCGGCATCGCCACCCGCGCCGTGCATCCGGGTGTCGTGACCAGCCGCACCCGGCTCTCCGCCTATCTCAACCGGTTCGGCGGCAACTACACCCTCGCGCTCGAGTCCCTGGACAGTCCGGACCACGCCGGGCTCCGGGAACGGGCGATGAACGTCCTCGCCCGGCACGGTCTCGACGCACGAGGCTGGTGAGTCAGGACTCGGACGCGGGTTCGGAGTAGGGCAGACGCGCCGACTGCGGATCGCCGTAGGTGATCGCCCGCTCCCGGCGCGTCCGCGACGCCAGCGTGACGGCCCAGTTGAGCAGGGTGCCGAACCGGTTGCGGTACCCGGCGAGGAATGCGATGTGGATGGCACCCCACGACACCCAGCCCAGGAATCCGGACATCCGGATCGGGCCCGCCTGAAGCAGCGCGTGCCTGCGGGCGATGTACGCCGCGCTCCCCAGGTCGCGGTACTTGAAGGGTTTGCGGTCGGGCGTTCCCCCCGCGACCGTGCGGGCGATGCACCCACCGACGTGCCTGCCGCCCTGCATCGCGACCTCGGCCACGCCCGGGAGCTCGTTCAGCGACATCAGGTCGCCGATCACCCAGACGTTCGGGTGACCGGGCACGGTGAGATCGGGTTCGACGGCGATGCGCCCACCCTGAATCTGCTTCACGCCCACCGCATTCGCGAGAGCTTCCGCGAACGGCACAGCCTCGACGCCCGCGGTCCAGAGGATCGTGCGAGCCCCGTAGCGCTTCTTGGTGCGGGCGGCGTTCTTGGCCGTCGTCTCGATGCTGGTCTCGCAGACGTCGGTGACGTGCACACCGAGGTGCGTTTCGACGCCGACCTTGTCGAGGGTCCGCTGCGCCGCCGCGGACAGTTTCCGGTTGAACGACGGGAGCACGCGGTCGCCGCCGTGGAACAGCAGCACCCGGGCCTCGCACGGGTCGATGGACTGGAACTCGTGGGCGAGGGCGTGCACGGCGAGTTCCCGGATCTGGCCCGCCAGTTCGACTCCGGTGGGCCCGCCGCCCGCGACGGCGAACGTCAGCCAGGGCCTGCGCTCCTCCGCGGTGGCTAGCGATTCGGCCATCTCGAAGGCGCAGATCAGCTTTCGGCGTATGGCGAGCGCGTCGTCGAGGGTCTTCATCCCCGGCGCCCACTGGATGTACTCGTCGTGCCCGTGGTACGCCTGACGCATTCCCGCCGCGACGATCAGGTAGTCGTACGGGAGTTCGAACGTGGATCCGTCGAAGCGGCTGGCGGTCAGAACGCGGCCGACGGCGTCGATCGTGTGCGCCTCCCCGAGGGCGACGTGCACGTTGCGGTTCCCGCGCAGCAGGTGCCGCAGCGGGCTGCTGATCTCGCCCTCGGAGAGCAACCCCGTCGCGCATTGATAGAGCAGCGGCTGGAAGAGGTGGCTGGTTCCACGGTCCAGCAGGGTGACGTCCACATCGACGTCGCGGAGCCGCCGGGCGGCGTGGATTCCGCCGAACCCTCCCCCGACGATGACGACACGCGGCCTCGAACGCTGCAGGCCGAGGGACGAGGATTCCTGGGCGGTCGTCATAGGTCAGTCCTACACGAACCGGGATGTCCACGCATGAGGAAGGAATCTCAACGCGAGGTCGATTCCGCGCCATTTGATACCCGGCAGCGCAGCGCGGTTCGTCTCCTTCTCGATGGCCGCGACCATCGCATCGACGCCGTCGTCGAGGGTGGCCGTCATTGTGGAACTGTCGCCGGCCTTGCCCGACATGTCGGTGGCGATGTACCCGGGCAGCAGCGTGGTCACCACGATCGGACTCTTCGCCAGTTCCGCGGTCAGCGCCTCGCCCAGGGCCGACACTCCCGCCTTGCTCGCCGAGTACGCCGCCTTCGGGCCGGGCAGACCGCGATCTGCACTGATCGAGGACACGAGCACGAGGTGCCCGGAGTTCTGTTCGCGGAAGATCCCGAGCGCCGCCTCGCACTGCGACAGGGCGCCGACGAAGTTGGTGCGGGCGGTGGCGAGATTGGCGTCGGCCCGGCCCGTTCCGATCCTGGCCCCTTTGCCGAGTCCGGCGTTGACGACGACGCGATCGAGTCCGCCCAGCTCGTCGCGCAGTTCGCCGAAGACCCGGACCACCGCGTCGTGGTCGGTGACGTCGAGTTCCCGGACGGCGGCGGTGATCCCGGGATGCGCCGACTGCAACTCGTCGCGCACGGACTCGAGCCGTTCGACGCGGCGCGCACACAGCGCGAGGTCTCGTCCCTGGGCGGCGAACCGACGCGCCATCTCCTCGCCGAGTCCCGAGCTGGCCCCGGTGATCAGAATCTTCTGCCGTGTCATTCCGCCACAGTATCTACGCGTGGGTAACAACGCGAGAGGCCTGCCGGAACCTCTGACATCCAGCACCGACCGGCTTACGGTTACAGGTATGACTGACTCTGGGAGCGGCGTGGAAGAGTTCGATGTCATCGTGATCGGAGGCGGTCCGGCGGGTGAGAACGCGGCAAGTTACGCCATCGCGGGCAGCGACCGCACTGCGGCACTGATCGAACACGAACTGGTCGGCGGGGAATGCTCCTACTGGGCGTGCATGCCCAGCAAGGCGCTGCTGCGCCCGGGAGAGGTCCTCGGGGCGGCGCGCAACATGCCCGGGGTGTCGGCCGGTCCGCTCGACGCGGACGCCGTGCTGGCGCGACGCGACTCGTTCACCAGCAACCACGACGACTCGTCGCAGGTGATGTGGGCCGACTCGCAGGGGATCGACGTCATCCGCGGATCGGCACGCATCACCGGGGACCGCACGGTGACGGTCGGCGATTCCCGCGAGCTGCACGCCCGGCACGCCGTCGTGGTCGCCACCGGGACGACCGCCGCCGTCCCCGACACCCCCGGCCTGCGGGCGGCGTTGCCGTGGATCTCGCGGGACGCCACCAACCTGAGAGAGATTCCGCGCCGGGTCGCCGTCATCGGCGGCGGCGTCGTGGCCTGTGAGAGCGCGACATGGCTGCTGGACCTCGGCGTCGAGGAACTGACGATGGTGGTGCGCGGCCGGGCGCTGCTCCCGAAGAACGAGCCGTTCGCCGGTGAGCGGGTCACTCGCTCGCTGGAGAAGAAGGGTGCGCGGGTCCTGTTCGGCGCGGACCTTCGCGGCGTCGAGCGGGCCGACGCCCGGGACACGGGGATCGGCCGCATCCACGGCGGCCCGGTGACTCTGGACGTGGCGGGACAGGACCCGCTCGTCGTCGACGAGGTCGTCGTCGCGACAGGGCGCACTCCGGCGACGTCGGCGCTCGGCCTCGACGCGCGACTGCTGAACTCTCACGGATACCTCACCACCGACGACCATCTGACGACGGCGGACGAATGGCTGTACGCCGTCGGCGACGCCAACGGCCGTGCGTTGCTCACTCACATGGGCAAGTACCAGGCCCGCGTCTGCGGCGACGTGATCGCCGCCCGCGCCGAGGGCAGGCCGCTGGAGGGGTCCCGATTCCGGGCGACCGCCGACCACCGCCAGGTTCCCCAGGTGGTGTTCGCCGATCCTGAGGTCTCGGCCGTCGGGATCACCGAGAAGGAGGCGCGTGACGCCGGCGTGGACGTCGAGGTCGTGGAGGTCGACATCGCCGTCGCCGGCTCGTCGCTGGCCCGCGACGATTTCAGCGGTCACGCCAAGCTCGTGGTCGACCGGGCCACCGACACCCTGGTCGGGGCGACGTTCGCGGGCACGGACGTCGGCGAGCTCATCCATGCCGCCACCATCGCGCTGGTCGGGAAGGTGCCGCTCGACACGCTGTGGCACGCGGTCCCGTCCTACCCGACCGTGAGCGAGGTGTGGCTGCGGCTGCTGGAGGCTCGGCGCTGAGCCGAACGGAACACCGTCGGCGGAGGTGAACGCCCCCTCAGGCGGTCTCCGTATAGTTTCCGACATGGCGTCTGACACTCTCACGACCGACACGCTGGTGAGGACGACCGCAGGGGTGGTCCGTGGCCGGCGCGTCGGCGACCTGGTCGCGTGGCGGGGAATTCCCTACGCAGCTCCCCCGGTCGGGCCGCTGCGGTTGCGCGCACCCCGGCCGGTCACGCCGTGGTCCGGTGAGTTCGATGCCACCGAATTCGGCGACGCCGCCGTGCAGCACAAGAAGTTCACCGCACTCCGGCCGGGCAGGTATCAGCCGAATAGCGAGAACTGCCTGACGCTCAACGTGCTGGCCACGCCCGGCACGTCCGGGGCGCGCCCGGTGATGGTGTTCATCCACGGCGGCGCGTACACGCTGGGCATGTCGGCCACCGCGCTCTACGGCGGCCAGTCGCTGGTCCGCCGCGGCGACATCGTGTACGTGTCGATCAACTACCGCCTCGGATCGCTCGGATACCTCGACTTCACCCAATTCTCCACCCCCGAAAGACCTTTCGACTCCAACCTCGGACTCCGCGACCAGGTGGCCGCACTCGAATGGGTGCAACGCAACATCGCCGAATTCGGCGGCGACCCCGACAACGTCACCGTCTTCGGCGAATCCGCAGGCGCCAACGCCGTCACCACACTCATGACCACCCCCGCCGCGAAAGGACTTTTCACACGGGCGATCTCGGAGAGTTCGGCCCCCGGTCTCGTCACCACCGCCGACCGGGCCGCCCAATGGGCATCCGACTACGTGACGCTGCTCGGGGCCGAACCGGACACTGCCGCAGAGGCGCTCGCCTCGTCACCTGTCGGCGCACTGGGCCGGGCCGGAAATCGTCTCGGCGCGAAGGTGCTGTCGGAGACGCCGGGACTGCACCCGTTCGGACCCGTGATCGACGGCGACTTCCTGCCGAAGCCGCCGCTCGACGCGTTCGCCGACGGCTCGGCACACCGGGTTCCGCTGATCATCGGCACCAACGCCCGCGAGGGCACCCTGTTCCCGAAACTCCTGGACGCGCTGCCGACCGACCCCGACCGGATCGGGCGGATGTTCGCGCTCACCGACCCCGGCGCCGAGGCCCGCGTCACCGCCGCGTATCCCGGCTACCCGGCGCCGGACGCGGCCGTCGACCTGGGCGGCGATCTGACGTTCTGGAAGCCGTCGATCGAACTGGCCGAGGCCCACTCCGCGTTCGCCCCCACCTTCAGCTACCGTTTCGACTTCGCTCCGCGCGCCATGAAATGGCTCGGACTGGACGCCACGCACGGGTTCGAGCTGTTCGCGGTGTTCGACATCGCAGACACCCTGATCGGCCGTGGCCTCACCCTGCCGGGCGGTCGTCGCGGGCTCAAGGATGTGACGGACACCGTGCAGCGGCACTGGCTGCACTTCGCTTCGCAGGGAACACCGTTGGCGTCGTGGCCGAAGTACGACACCGACAGGAGGGCAACACTCGTGTTCGACACCGTCACCACCGTCCAGGACGATCCGCGCGGGGAGCGCAGGCTGGCCTGGGAGGGGTACCGGGGCTATCACGGGCAGGGCCTGTGAGCGCTCTCGAGGTCCACACCGATGCCGGCGCCGTCGGAGGGCGCCGGATCGACGACGACCTGGCTGCCTGGCGGGGTATCCCCTACGCCGCTCCCCCGGTCGGGCCGCTGCGGTTGCGGGCCCCACAACCGGTCGAACCGTGGTCGGGGGTCCGGCGGGCCTTCCACTTCGGGTCCCCCGCACCGCAGGGTGATGGGACCGACGAGGACTGTCTCACCCTGAACGTGCTCGCACCCGGGGTCACATTCGGAGCGCCGCGACCCGTGATGGTGTTCATCCACGGCGGCGCCTACTCCGGCGGGTCCTCGTCCTCGTCGCTCTACAGCGGTGAGTCGCTGGTCCGCCGCGGCGACATCGTGTACGTGTCGATCAACTACCGCCTCGGATCACTCGGATACCTCGACTTCACCCAATTCTCCACCCCCAAACGGCCTTTCGACTCCAACCTCGGACTCCGCGACCAGGTGGCCGCACTCGACTGGGTGCAACGCAACATCGCCGAATTCGGCGGCGACCCCGACAACGTCACCGTCTTCGGCGAATCCGCAGGCGCCAACGCCGTCACCACACTGATGACGACCCCCGCCGCGAAAGGCCTGTTCGCGCGAGCCATCGCGGAGAGCCCTCCGGTCGCATCCGCGTACCACCCCGAGCGGGCGGCGCGGTGGTCGCGCGAATTCCTCGAGATCGCGGGGGTTCCGCTCTCCGAGGCCGCGACGTGGCTCGAGACCGCCGACCCGGCCGAGTTCGTCGACGCGGGGACGACACTGGCGCACCGGGGCGCCGACGAGGAACCGGGAACCCGCGCGTTCGCGCCCGTCGTCGACGGCTTCTTCCTTCCCACGCATCCGCTCGACTGTTTCGCTTCCGGCTCTGGCCACCCTGTTCCGCTGATCATCGGCACGAACCGCCACGAGGGCAGGGTCTTTCCCCGGTTCCTGAACATCCTGCCCACCGATCCCACCCGGATCGACAAGATGTTCTCGCACGTGGACGCGTCGGTGAAGGAACGGGCCATCGCCGCCTACCCCGGTTATCCCCGTCGGCGTGCGGCCGCGGACCTCGGCGGCGACGTGACGTTCTGGGAACCGTCCGTCCTGTGCGCGCAGGGCCACACGACCGTCGCACCGACCTACAGCTACCGGTACGACTTCGCACCCCGGCTACTCCACGTCCTCGGGTTGGGCGCCACCCACGCGACGGAAATGTACGCGGTGTTCGGTTTGACCGGGCCGTGGGCGCGGCTGCTCACCGCGCTCGGTGGCCGCCGCGGGTTGCGGGCCGTCACCGACACCGTCCAGTCGCACTGGCTGCATTTCGCCCGGCACGGGACCCCCGCACCCGGATGGCCCCGGTACTCGCCGGAGCGCCGGGAGACCCTCATCATCGACGATACGAGCCGGGTGGAGAACGATCCGCTCGGTGAGCGTCGACGCGCCTGGCTGGGGTACGAGCACCGGCGCTAGGCGGCGGCAGTCGCGAGCGGATTCGCGGTGCTTTCGTTCCCCGGTGCGACCCTCCCGGTTGCCCTACTCTCGTAGAGACCTGCATTCGGGAGGCGAGAATGACCGAGTCGAACGATCTCGCAGGCCGCACCATGGTGGTCACCGGTGCCACCTCGGGGCTCGGCCTGGAGACCTGCCGCCAACTCGCACGCCGCGGGGCCACCGTCGTTCTGGTCGGCCGAGACCAGGACAAGATCGACGCGGTGATCGCCGAACTGTCCGAGAGCACCGACCGCGACCGGCTGAACTCGGCGCTCGCCGACCTGTCCTCGCTCGACCGGGTCCGCAAGCTGTCCGAGGAACTGCTGCACCGGTTCCCGCGGATCGATGTGCTGGTGAACGACGCAGGCATCGACGTGGGGCATCGCCAGCTGACGGTCGACGGCATCGAAGAGATGTTCGCCGTGAACTACCTCGCGCCGTTCGTGCTGGCGACGACGCTGGCTCCGGCGATGGCGGAGGCGTCGACCGCCGACGCCGCCGGTTACCGGCACCCGGCTCGCATCGTCGACATCAGCTCGTCGGGACATCGCGGCGGGCACCTCGACTTCGACGACCTCGACGGCACGAAGGACACGTTCCACGGTCAGCGCGCATACAACAACTCCAAACTCGCCCTGACCCTGTTCTCCCGCGAATTGGCGCGGCGGTCCGATCCCGCGAGGCTGGTCGTCAATTGCGCAGACCCCGGTTTCGTCCGCGGCACCTCCCTCGGGCGGGTCCGGCCGTTCGGCTACCAGGTGGTGGGGACACTTCTGGCCCCGTTCACGGCCGAGGTCGCGAAGGCTGCAGAAACGGTGGTCTGGACCGCCACCGCGACGGAGAGCGGCAAGTTCACCGGCAAATACGTGAAGGGCGGCAAGGTCGTTCACCCGAGCAAGGACGCACGCGACGCCGAACTCGCCGCGCGGTTGTGGGACGCTACCGAGGCACTGCTCGCCGGCCGCGATGCGTCCCGCCCCTGAGGTCGGTCAGTTCGGATCCTCGAAGAGCGACAGCACGTTGCCGTGCGGATCCCGGAACCACGCGACGCGGATGCCGTCCGGGGCGCGCCAGGCCGCGTGCTCGTCCTGATCCATGCCCGGGTACTCGGTGAACCCGATGCCCTTGCTGCGCAGTGATTCGACGACCTTGTTCAGGTCGGGGACCTTCCACCCCAGCACCGTGTACCCGGTGTCGGCCTTCGCCTGCACCAGCGTGACTCGGAGCAGAGCCCCGTTGCAGTCGAGGGCCAACGCGAACTCGTCCCGTGAGACGCGCGTCAGCCCCAGGGTCTCCACGTAGAACATCTCCGAGACGTCCAGATCGGTGCTGGCCACGAAACTCACGAGCTCACCCTGAAGACTCATGGATCAACTGTGCCCCGCGCACCCGTGGGCAGGCAAGGGCGCGGGGTCACCCGCGGCGGTATCTCGTGACCCGGGGCACACGGCCGGGCGCCCGCAAGTTAACGTCGATTCGACAGGTTGTCTCGCACCGGAATGAGGAACTCGCGTGTCTGCTCCAGTTACAGAGAAGAAGGGCCCCCTCGCGGGCATTCGCGTCGTCGAATTCGCAGGCCTCGGACCGGGCCCGCACGCCGCCGCCCTCCTGGCCGATCTCGGCGCCGACGTGGTGTGCGTCCAGCGTCCCGGAGTGATTCCGCCGGACGGCCCGTACGACCAGATCCAGCGTGGTCGTCGCGTCGTCGAGGCCAACCTGAAGGACCCCGAGCAGGTCGAGAAGGTCCTCGGTCTGATCGAGCGCGCGGACGTCGTGATCGAGGGCTTCCGCCCCGGCGTCACCGAGCGCATGGGCCTGGGCCCCGATGTCTGCCTCGAGCGCAACGAGCGACTCGTGTACGGACGGATGACGGGCTGGGGCCAGGAGGGTCCACTGGCCAGCGCGGCCGGGCACGACATCAACTACATTTCGCTGACCGGCGTCCTGCACGCCATCGGCCGCAAGGGTGAGCGTCCCGTGCCGCCGCTGAACATGGTCGGCGACTTCGGCGGCGGTTCGATGTTCCTGATCTTCGGGATCCTGTCGGCACTGGTGGAACGCCAGACGTCCGGCAAGGGCCAGGTCGTGGATGCGGCGATGGTGGACGGCGCACTGGCCCTGTCGCACATGATGTGGGCGTTCCGCGGCCGCGGCGTCTGGTCCGACGAGCGCGGCGTCAACCTGCTCGACACCGGCGCGCCGTTCTACGACACCTACGAGACGTCCGACGGCAAGTACATGGCCGTCGGCTCGATCGAGCCGCAGTTCTACGCCCTGTTGTTGCAGGGCCTCGAACTCGACCCCGCCGAACTGCCGCAGCAGATGGACATCTCGTCGTGGCCGCAGATGAAGAAGGTCTTCGCCGAGAAGTTTCTGTCGAAGACCCGCGACGAGTGGGCGGCCATCTTCCTCGGCACCGACGCCTGCGTGTCGCCCGTGCTGACGTTCGCGGAGGCGCCGTCCAACGAGCACATCGCAGCCCGCGGGTCGCTGATCGACCTCGACGGCGTCACCCAGCACGCCCCGGCGCCGCGGTTCTCCCGCACCCCGGCCGGCGCACCCACCCCGCCCGCCCGCGAGGGCGTCGACATAGACACCGTCTGGACCTGACCCCCACGTGAGTGGCGACGCGTGTTCCGGCACGCGTCGCCACTCACGTGCTCAGACGACGAGGGACGGTTCCGCGAGCTCACGGTCGACGGCCAGCGTCGCGTACGCCGCCGCGATGCAGTCGACACCGCGACGCAGCTCGTCTGACGTCCGCGCGTACGGGAGCCGGACGAACCGCTCGAATGCGCCCTCCACCCCGAACCGCGGTCCCGCCGCCAGCAGCACCCCGAAGTTGGGGGCCGTCGCCGCCAGCGCCGTCGAGACCGGCGCGGGCATGCGCAGCCACAGCGACATCCCTCCCGAACCGATGGTCGGGATCCAGTCCGGCAGACGGTCGGCGAGAGCGTCGAGCATCGCGCTCCGCTGTTCCCGCAATTCCGCCCGGCGACGGGCGAGGACGAGTTCGTCGTCGGAGAGCAGATGCGCCGCCGCGAGCTGGTCCATCACCGGCGTGCCCAGATCGACCGCGGCCCGCGCCCCGGCGAGCCGGGTGATCAGTGCCGGATCGGCGCGAATCCAGCCGACGCGCAGCCCGCCCCAGAACGACTTTGCCGCCGACCCGATCGTCACGACCTCCGACTTCGCGGCTCCCCTGCCGTGCGCCGCGACCGGCCCCGGTGACGGCTCGTCCAGCCACAGGTCGACCATCGTCTCGTCCACCACCAGCGTCATGCGGGTATCGCGCGCGATCCGCGCCAGTTCGGCCCGCCCGGACGCGTCGAGGCACAGTCCGGTGGGGTTGTGGAAGTCCGGAATCAGGTACGCCATCCGGGCCGCGGTCTGCCGGGCGGCGCTGCGGATTCCGTCGAGATCCCAGGCACCGGACGCCCCGCCCTCCGGACGGACGGGAACCGGGACCGGACGCGCACCGACCCTGCGGATCGCCTCCAGCGCGTTCGGGTACGTGGGGTGATCGACCAGCACCCGCTCCCCCGGCGCCGTGAGCACGTTGAGGAGCAGCCGCAGCGCGTGCTGAGCACCGGAGGTGACCATGATCTGCTCGGGCGAGGTCTCCAGTCCCCGCGCCCGGTAGCGTTCGGCGATCACGTCCCGCAACGCGCCGATCCCCACCGGCTCCATGCCGTGCGTCGGCAGGAACTGCGGAAGCGATTGCAACGCATAAGCGTAGGCCTGTTCGACCGCCTCCGCGGGCGCGGCCATCGCGGCATAGCTGAGGTCGACCACCGAGTTGTCGGACCCGGGCTGGTGCGCCCGGAACATCAGTCCGTTCTGCCGTGCCCCGAGCGGCAGCGCGACGGTGCTGCGCGACCCCTGACGGCTGATGAGGTACCCCTCGTCCCGGAGCACCGAATACGACGACGTGATCGTGGTCCGGCTCAACTCCAGCATCGACGCCAGTTCGCGCTCGCTCGGCAACGCGACACCCAGCGGGATGCGGCCGTCGTGCACGAGTAGGCGGATCCCGTCGGCCAGCGCCCGGTAGGCGGGCCGCGCCGCCGACCGGCGGCCGCTGTCGTCCTGCCAGTTGCCGAGGTCCCTGGCGAGGGAGCGTGCACCGAGTACGCGAGTCATCATGCAGTCCAGTATCAACCTCTTGGCTATTCAACTCAAAGCCAGTTGTGGCGAACCTTGAATCCATGACGACACTGATCACCCTCGCGTGCATGGTTCTCCTGGCCGCAGCGGTCGCGCACTACGGCCCCAAAGAGGGAGGTAAGGGCGTGTTTCGCCTGGAGCAGTTCCGGATCGGCGCCCCGCTCGGCGGGATCTTTCCCGACCAGCCGAGCAGTCCAGAAGATCCAGACTGGCCCGCTCCGGGCGATCAGCGAGCCGGCGACGGCAGCAGCTGACTGAACAGCACCGTCCCGGCCGCGTCGAGGAGGTCCACCCGCAACTCCGACGTCTGCCCGTCGATGAACACCTCACCGAAGTGCTGGTATCCGTCGAGCGGCGACGAGTTGGGTGCGGGCGGCGCGTGCACGAACACGGCCTCGGGGCCGAACGTGGCGTCGAGGTCGTTGGGACCGAAGCCGCCCGCGTTGAGTGGACCGGAGACGAACTCCCAGAACTCGTCGAAATCCTTGTACGTGGCGAGGTCGGGCGAGTACCGGTGCGCGGCGGTGTAGTGCACGTCCGCGGTGAGCCACACCGTCCCGGTGATCCGCCCCGCCTTGATCGCCGACAGCACCTGGGCGATCTCGGATTCCCGGCCCGACGGCTGACCGGGTTCCCCGTTCGCGACGCCCTCGAACGCGGTATCCCCGTCCGGGACCACCACCCCGAGCGGGAGGTCGTTGGCGATGATCGTCCATGTCGCCGTGGACGCACCGAGTTCCCGGATCAGCCAGTCCTTCTGGGCCGCACCGAGAATCTGCCCGGCCGCACCGGTGTTGACCCCGTTCGCGTCCTTGTAGGTGCGCATGTCGAGGACGAAGATGTCGAGCAGTGGACCGTACCCGATCTTGCGGTACACGCGACCGTCGACCGCGTCGGCCGGCTCGAGCGGCAGCCACTCGTGGTATGCCTGGAATGCCCTCTGCGCCAGCACGTCCACGTTCTTCTCCGTGTATGCGTCGAGGTCGAGGACCTCGCCGGGGTACCAGTTGTTGACGGTCTCGTGGTCGTCCCACTGAACGATCTGCGCCACAGAAGAATTGAACCTGCGGTAGTTGTGATCGGTGAGGTTGTACGCGTACTGGCCGCGGTACTGGTCCAACGTCTGCGCGACCGCGCTCTTCGGCTCGCTGACCGTGTTCCGCCACACGCGTCCGTCCGGCAGCGCGACGGACTCCTTCAGCGGGCCGTCGGCGTACACGACGTCGCCCGAGTGCAGGAACAGGTGCGGGTCGCGCGCGGCCATCGTGTCGAAGATCCGCATCCCGCCGACGTCCGGATTGATTCCGTATCCCTGACCCGCCGTGTCGCCGGACCACTGCAACCGGATGTCGCCTACGGCGCTCGGAGCGGTGCGGAAGACACCCGTCACCGCCTCCGAGATGGCGCCGTCGTCACCTTCGAGAGTCACCCGGTAGTGCACCTGCTGCCCTGCGGGTAGTCCGGTCAGCCGCAGCCGTCCGGTGCCGTCCGTGTCCGGGATGAGCAGTCCCCCCTCGAATCGCGCCGGGTCGGTGAACGACTCGGTGGCCGAGGTCTCCACGATCATCGTGGCCGGACGGTCGGACCTCGCCCAGACGAGCGCACCGTCGGCTCGCACGTCCCCGGCCGCGACACCGTGCGTCAGGGTGGGTCGTTCACGGACCAGCGCCGGACCCGCGCTGCCGGAATCGGAGCACGCGGCGGCGGGGACGGCCAGCAACCCGAGTGCGGTGGAGCGGAGCAGGGTACGGCGGGACAGATACACGGAACATCTCCTCGGTCGTCGAGCCTCGAGGATGTCCAACCGCGGTCAACGGAAGGTGAACGTCAGATGTGGCAGGCATACTGGATTGGTGACCACAGGAATCGCCCTGTTCGACACGGCCCTCGGCACCTGCGCCATCGCGTGGCGGGCCGCCGGGATCGTCGGCGTGCAATTGCCCGAAGGTTCACCCGAATCCACCCGGCAGCGTCTCGAACACTGCTTCCCGGATGCGGTGGAGCACCAGCCGCCGGCGCCGGTCCAGCGGGCCGTCGACGGAATACGCGAACACCTGGGCGGCGCACTCGACGATCTGCGGTGGATCGACCTCGACTTCGAGGGAGTCCCCGAATTCGACTGCAACGTCTACGACCTCACCCGCGCCATCGACCCGGGCACCACGCTCACCTACGGCGACATCGCGGCGGAACTCGGCAAGCCCGGGGCCGCGCAGGCCGTCGGTCAGGCCCTCGGCCGCAACCCACTGCCGATCGTGATCCCGTGCCATCGCGTCCTCGCCGCCGGCGGGCAGGTCGGCGGCTTCTCCGCCGGCGGCGGCACCCTCACCAAGCGCGAACTGCTGGCCCTCGAGCACACTCCGGGTTTCGACGACCCGGTGCTGTTCTGATCAGCGCCTGCGGGTCGCCGAGTTCGCGCGCCATCGCCGCGGCCGCCGCCATCCTGTCGCCGTCGGGAACCCGGAGGGTCCGGACCACCCGTTGATCCGCCCCGGTCACCCTGGCGCATCCCAGCACGAACGCCTGCCCACCGGCGACGATCGCCCGCTCCACGGAGTGAACGAACGCGTCGACCGTCGACCTCGGGTCACCTTCGAACACCCAGACTCCGAGATCCGTCGACACCACCGCCACGCACCTGCCGGCGTCCGACGTGTCGCGCCCGAATGCCTCCAGGACGGCGGCCGCTGCGTGGAAGCTGTCGTACCACCGGCCGGCCGGTGTCCGGGTACTCGCTTCGACAGTCCTGATCATCGACTCGAATGTATCTCGGATCGCCGAATGTCGCATCGGTTCAATTCAACTGAACCGAGGTCACATTCGGCGACAATCGAGCGGACTACCGCACCACGTCGCGGCGGACGATGGTCTCGTCGCGGCCGGGGCCGACGCCGATGCAGGAGATGTACGCACCCGACAGTTCCTCGAGGCGCAGGACGTAGTTCTGCGCGTTCTTCGGGAGCTCCTCGAACGTCCGGGCGTGGGAGATGTCTTCCCACCAGCCGGGCATTTCCTCGTAGATCGGCTTCGCGTGATGAACGTCGGTCTGCGACATGGGCATCTCGTCGTACCGCACGCCGTCGACGTCGTAGCCGACGCAGATCGGGATGGTGTCGAGGCTGCTGAGCACGTCGAGCTTGGTGAGGAAGTAGTCGGTGATGCCGTTGACTCGCGTTGCGTAGCGGGCGATCACGGCGTCGAACCAACCGGTGCGACGGGCACGGCCGGTGGTGACACCCACCTCGCCGCCGGTCTTGGCGAGGTATTCGCCGTTCTGGTCGAAGAGTTCGGTCGGGAACGGGCCCGAGCCGACGCGGGTGGTGTACGCCTTGAGGATGCCCAGCACCGTCGTGATCTTGGTGGGTCCGATGCCCGAACCGACCGCTGCGCCACCGGACGTCGGGTTGGACGACGTCACGTACGGGTAGGTGCCGTGGTCGACGTCGAGGAGCGTCCCCTGCGAACCCTCCAGCAGCACCGTCTCGCCGCGCTCGAGTGCCTCGTTGAGCTGCAGGCGTGTGTCCGCGATTCGGTGCTTGAAACCGTCGGCCTGCTCGAGCACCTCGTCGACGACCTGCTGCGGGTCGAGGGCCTTGCGGTTGTAGATCTTGACGAGCACCTGGTTCTTGAACTCGAGTGCCGCCTCGACCTTCTGGGTGAGGATCTTCTCGTCCAGCACGTCCTGCACGCGGACGCCGACACGCGCGAGTTTGTCCTGGTAGCAGGGCCCGATACCGCGGCCGGTGGTGCCGATCTTCTTGGCCCCGAGGAAGCGTTCGGTGACCTTGTCGATGGCAACGTGGTACGGCATGATCAGGTGCGCATCGGCCGAGAGCAGCAGGCGGCTGGTGTCCACGCCCCGCTCGTCGAGTCCGGCGAGTTCGGTGAGCAGCACTCCCGGGTCCACCACGACACCGTTGCCGATGACGTTCGTGACGCCCGGAGTGAGGATTCCGGACGGGATCAGATGCAGAGCGAACTTGTCGCCGTTCGGAAGGACCACTGTGTGTCCGGCGTTGTTACCGCCCTGGTAGCGCACCACCCACTGCAGGCGTCCGCCCAGTAGATCGGTAGCTTTGCCCTTGCCCTCGTCGCCCCACTGGGCGCCGATCAGGACGATTGCCGGCATGACGTTGTCTCCTACGGTCGACGTACAGTCGTATCCGACTGCGTGGTCCTGCCGTTCGTAGGCAGTGGCCGGGGGAACAGTCTAGCCGAGGGCACGGAGAACAGACCCCACAGTACGGCTGGGGAGGCCATCTCGGGCGTGCCACTAGGATGATCCGAAAGGGAAGCTGCGGAAATCGCGGCGGGACATCCGGGCGAGGAGTGGCGTTGACCCCCGTAGTGCTCATTTGCGGCGACGCGCCGCTTCCCCTACCTCTGGGCTCCATTTCGACCTCGAGCGCACCTGCCGTCCCGGACAAGGACGACTTCGACGAGGTCTTCTCCAAACTTCAGGTCGTCGTGGATCCGCGTCTGATCGTGGTGGGCAGCGACGCCGCCTTCGCGGCCACCCTGACCCGGTTGATGCGCACCGAACGCCTGCACATCGAGCTCGCGTACGTCGCGGAGCATCGTTCCGACGCGACGGAGGCTTACCACTTGTCCTCCGGCGCACGCGGCGCCCGCACCGCGCTGAAGGGGACAGCCAAGCCGGTCCCCCTCATCCGCGACGACGCGGGGATCGCGCTCGTCGGGTGCGCCACCGTCACGGGTCCGGACGGGGGCCCGCTCGTCGGTGAGGCCTACGTCGACGACACCCGGTTGTTCTCGGGGACGACGGCGAGCCTGAACGTCACTCCGACCCCACGGACGCCCGGTCTGCGGGCGTCGGTCGAACCTCGCAGGCGCTGGCTGCCCCGCCGCTGGGCCGAGGGACGCGCCGTGCAGCTCGGGTCGCCCGCCGCGGCCCTCACCCGCGACGGCGTGCCCAATCCGCGCGACGTCAAGCGTTCGACGTTCTACCGCCACGATCAAGAGTGGTTGCTGGTCAGATGAACCTGCCCAGGGCGCGGACCACGGCGGTCCGTCCCAGTCCGGTATTCCTTCTGGTCGTCGCTGTCGCGGTCGCCGGCGGTGTTCTCGCGTGGCGCGCCGAACTGGAGTCGGTCCTCGGGCACGTCGGGGTGTTCCTGCTGGTGGTCGCGGGATGGGTGGTGACGCTCTGCCTGCACGAGTTCGCGCACGCGTACACGGCGTGGCGGCACGGCGACACCGACGTCGAGGTTCGCGGCTACCTCACGCTCAACCCGTTGAAGTACAGCCACCCGATGCTGTCGATCGGTCTGCCGGTGCTGTTCATCGCGCTCGGCGGGATCGGGTTGCCCGGCGGCGCCGTGTACCTGCGCACCGGACTGTTCCCGCCGAAGGTGCAGGCGCGGGTGTCGCTCGCCGGACCCGCCGTGAATCTGGTGTCCGCGATCGTGCTCCTCGCGGTGATCCGCTGGTTCGGGCTGGGCGGCGACCACCGGGTGTTCTGGACGGGACTGAGTTTTCTCGCGTTCCTGCAGGTGATGGCCACCGTGCTCAATCTCCTGCCGGTCCCCGGCCTCGACGGGTATGGCGCGCTCGAGCCGTTCCTGTCGCCCCGCACCCGCAGGTCCGTCGACCAGTTCAAGCCGTACGGACTGCTGATCCTCGTGGCGCTGCTGTTCGTGCCGTCGATCAACGTGGTGTTCTTCGACGTCATCTACCGGCTGTTCGAACTGTCCGGTGTGCCGGAGATCTACGCGCAGTACGGCAACCGTCTGATGCGCTTCTGGCTCTGACCCGTGAGTACTTGTACTCACGGGCGGGACCGGCGCGCGTCCTCTTCGGTGAAGTTGGGGGTCAGCCGCAGTTCCGCCAACGGCACCTCCCGGTCGGGACTGCGGACCTCGACGCGGACGGATTCGCCGGTCGCGTCGTCCCGCAATCCGATCGGCGGTCCGTGCTTGCCCTGGAGGTACTTGTCGCCCCACTGCATCAGCGCGAGCACGGCGGGCAGGAGGTCGCGCCCCTTCTCGGTGAGCACGTATTCGTAGCGAGTGCGCTGGCCGGGCTCCTTGTAGGGTTGCCGCTCGAACAGGCCCTCGGCCGTCAGTTCACGCAGTCGGGACGCCGCCACGGCCTCGGTGATGCCGACCCGCTTCGCGAAGTCGTCGAATCGCGTGGTGCCGTAGTAGGCCTCGCGCAGGATCAGGACGGCCGAACGCGTGCCGATCACGTCCATCGCCTTGCCGATGGAGCAGTGCGTCGCCCGCCAGGTGTCGCGATCCGCGAGAAAACCGTCCAACCGTGCCGCGTCCATACACCTCAGCATAGCTGACTTGCAGATTCCATAGTCAGCAGTTAGAGCTTCCAGGACAGGTGCGACAGGCCGCTGGCGTCGAGTTCGAGCCCACGCGGAGTCGACACCAGCCGCAGCAGCACCTCCTGACACCCCGGGCACCGCACGACGACACCGGGCGCACGCGTATAGACGTGCACGGCCGCCATCGGTCCGTCGAGACCGCAGAACCGGCACCGTCCGGTCGCCGCGGTGAGGTCGTGAACGAAGATCTCCGCGAACGGCCCGCCGAGAACGTTCCCGTCCTCGAAGTCGTTTCCCTGCAACGTACTCATCGACAATTCCTTCCTCCGGTCACGGCCCCGAAGGACCGAACCGCTCGGTCTTGATGTCGTCCGGCGAGTGCCCGAGCGAGAGCAGCAGGCGAGCCGCCTCCTCGACGAATCCGGTGGGCCCGCACACGAAGCAGCGCGGCGCGAAGTCCGCCGGCCATCCCCACGCCGCGAGATCGGCGGTAGTGATCCGACCCGCCGGGCGCCGCGGCGAGTCCTCGCGGGTGTGGAGGACGAACGTCTCGACTCCCCCGTCGCCGCTCCCGGGCCGGTTCAGTTCGTCCGCGAACAATTCGTCGGCCTGCGTCCGGAGGGAGTACACGAGCCGGAACGGCGTGCGGTCGTGGCGGAACCGGCGCTCGCGAATCATCGACATCAGCGGGACGATGCCCGACCCACCGGCGACGAGAAGCACCGGCGCGCCGCCACCCTCGCGCGGCGACCACACGAACCAGCCACCGATCGGTCCGCGCACCTCGATCAGATTGCCGGCGTCGAACACGTCGGTCAGATAGGGAGACACCTCGCCGTCCGCCACCCGCTGGACGACCAACTGCAGTCGCCACCCGTCCGGTGAACGCTCGGCCGGCGACGCCAGCGAGTAGCTCCGCTCGGTGGTATACCCGTCGGGACCGGTCAGGCGGAGATCGACGTGCTGCCCGGCGCGATGCCCAGGCCAGTCCGGGACCTCGAGGACCAGGGCCCGCGCACTCGCCGTCTCGGGCCACGACTCGACGAGTTCCGCCACTCGCCAGCTGAGCACGGCGCGGCCCACGAGTTCACTGGTCACCCTGGTACCTCTGCTCCCGCCACGGGTCTCCGCGATCGTGGTACCCGAGTTGTTCCCAGAATCCCGGGACGTCCTGGGTGACGAGCTGGATCGACCGAACCCACTTCGCGGACTTCCACAGGTAGAGATGGGGCACGAGCAGACGGGCCGGACCCCCGTGCACCGGCGAGAGAGGCGCGCCCTCGTAGGTGTGCGCGATCCACGCCTTGCCCCCGAGGACGTCGGAGACGGGAAGATTCGTGGTGTAGCCGCCGTCGCATCCGACGAGGACGAATCCCGCGGACGTCTCGACGTCCGCGAACAGGGTGTCGAGGGAGACGCCCTTCCACGAGGTTCCGAACTTCGACCATCGCGTGACGCAGTGGAGGTCGACCGTCGGCCGCTCCTGCGGGAGCTTCATGAATTCGGCCCACGACCACTCGTGGCGCCGGCCGGTCTCGTCGGTCACGGTCAGCGTCCACGTGTCGGTCGGGACGCGGGGCGTCGGTCCTGCCGAGAGGACCGGGAAATCCCCTACCTCGTACTGCCCGGGCGGAAGAGAGTGCTCGCTGCGAGGTCTGCCGTGGAATCCGGGGGTCAGAACAGCCATGCCTCACGTTAGGACCGCCGCGGGGGTCTTCGCAGCGCAAACCGTCGATCCGAGGCGTCCGTCACACCTGACTTGCCTTCGCCATAGTCAGGTGTAAATTGCTGACTATGGCCCTCAATAGTCAGGTGCGTCAGGAAGTGCGGCTCGGCCCGCTCCTCACCGTCCTCTCCGGCGCGTCGTTCGTCGCCAGCCTCGATCTGTTCGTCGTCAACGTCGCGTTCGACGACATCGCGGCGAGCTACCCCGGCTACGGCCTCGGCGACCTCAGCTGGGTGCTGGGCGGCTACGCGATCGTGTTCGCCGCACTCCTGGTTCCGCTCGGACGCTGGGCCGACCGCGTGGGCCGCCGACGCGGATTCCTTCTCGGGCTGGCGCTGTTCACCGCCGCCAGCGCGGCATGCGCGCTGAGCCCCTCGCTGTGGCTGCTCGTCGCCTTCCGGCTGCTCCAGGCCGTCGGTGCGGCGGCCCTGACCCCCGCCAGCCTGGGACTGCTGATCAGCATGGTCCCCGAGGCCACACGTGCGGGTGCGGTCCGGATCTGGGCCGCGTCGGGCGCCGCGGCCGCGGCCTTCGGGCCCGTGGTGGGTGGCCTGCTCGTCGAGGCGTCGTGGCGCTGGGCCTTCCTGATCAACGTCCCCATCGGTATCGCTTTCCTGATCGCCACCGTCCGGTTGGTCCCCGACTTCCGCCCGACCGCCCGCGACACAGACCTCGACCTGTTCGGAGCTGCCCTGCTGACCGTCGGCATCGGTGCCCTCGCACTCGGACTGGTCCAGGGACCCGACTGGGGATGGGACGACCCCCGAATCGCGCTCGCGTTCACCGTCGCTGCCGCGTCCGCCGCACTGTTCTGGTGGAGCAACAGCCGGCAGCGCGAGCCGCTCATCGAACCCGCCATGCTGAAGGTGCGCACGTTCGCCTGGTCGAACGTGACCGCGCTCGCGTTCAGTGCCGCCTTCGCGGCCGGTCTGCTCGCGAACATCCTGTGGCTGCAGCAGGTGTGGGGCTACTCCGCGCTGCTGACGGGTCTCGCGATCGCGCCGGGCCCGTTGATGGTGCCGGTGTTCGCCGTGGTCGGCCAGTTCCTGTCCCGCAGCTTCTCCGCTGGAGCGCTCACCGCGGCGGGCAGCGCCCTGTGGGCGGCGGGCGCCGTGCTCGTTCTCTCGTCCGTCGGGATGGAACCGCACTACGCGTGGGAACTGCTGCCCGGCTGGATGATCGCCGGTGTCGGGGTCGGCCTGGCGTTGCCGACGATCCTGTCGTCCGCCACCGCCGGACTACCGCAGTCGCGCTCGGCCACCGGTAGCGCCGTCGTCACCATGAGCCGTCAGGTCGGAACCGTGCTGGGTGTGAGCATGCTGGTCGCCATCCTCGGTACGACCGCCGGTTACGAAGACACCCACTCCGCGTTCCAACTCGCTTGGTCGGCGGTGGCCGCGGTGGCCGTCGTCGCCGCACTCACCGCCGCAGGTATGAACCCACCCCGTGAGTACTTGTCAACCGCCCGCGGTTGACAAGTACTCACAGCACCGAAAGGAATCGCCATGAGAGACGCCGTCATCGTCGAGGCCGTCCGCACGCCGATCGGTAAGGGCAAGCCCTCGGGCACCTTACACGGAGTGCACCCCGTCGACCTTCTCGCCCACAGCCTGTCGACCCTCGTCGAGCGCACGGGAATCGATCCCGCACTGATCGACGACGTCATCGGCGGCACCGTCACCCAGGTCGGGGACCAGAGCCAGAACATCACCCGCAGTGCGCTTCTGGCGGCAGGATTCCCCGAATCCGTACCCGGCACGACCGTCGACCGGCAGTGCGGCAGCAGCCAGCAGGCCGTCCACTTCGCCGCGCAGGGCGTGATGTCGGGCGCGTACGACATCGTCGTCGCCGCCGGTGTCGAATCGATGGGCCGAGTTCCGATGGGGTCCAGCAGCATCGGACGCGAATCGATGGGTGTGGGCTTCGAGCGCCGCTACCCCGACGGCCTCGTCCCGCAGGGCATCAGCGCCGAACTCATCGCCGCCCGGTGGGGACTTTCCCGCACCCAGCTGGACGAGTTCGCCCTGCGCAGTCACCAGAAGGCCGCGGCGGCAACGAGTGCCGGGAACTTCGCGAAGGAACTCGCCGTCCTGCCGGAGCTGAGTGTGGACGAGGCCATCCGGCCGGACACGACACTGGACGCTCTCGGCGGCCTGCGACCGGCCTTCCGCAGCGACTTCTACGGGGAGCGGTTCCCGCAGATCGACTGGTCGATCACCGCAGGCAACAGCAGTCCCCTGTCGGACGGAAGTGCGGCGCTCATGATCACCACGAGTGAGATCGCGGGACGCCTGGGCCTGCGGCCGCTGGCCCGGCTCCACAGCTTCTCCGTTGTCGGCGACGACCCGCTGATGATGCTCACCGCGGTCATTCCCGCGACACGCAAGGTGCTGCAGCGCAGCGGCCTCGACATCTCCGACATCGACCTGTTCGAGGTGAACGAGGCGTTCGCGTCGGTGGTCCTGGCCTGGGCGGCAGACACCGGAGCCGACCTGGACCGCGTCAACGTGCACGGCGGCGCGATCGCGCTCGGACATCCGCTGGGGGCCAGCGGTGCCCGGCTCATGACCACGCTGGTGAACGCAATGGAGCAGCGCGGGGCCCGGTTCGGGCTGCAGACCATGTGCGAGGCCGGCGGACTCGCCAATGCCACGGTGCTCGAACGCCTGGTGTGACGCGGCAGTAGTCCACCTCAGCCGTTCCGGCGGGCGATCGCTTCTCCCACCGCACGCAGCGATTCGCGCAGCGAGTGCGGTCGGAGCACTTCGACTCCCCCGCCGAGAACGGTCAACTGGTCGAGCGCCACGTCCTCGGCCTCGAGTAACAGGTCGACGGTCACCCAGCCGTCGTCGTCCGGCGGTCCGGGTTCGACGCGTGCGGCCTCGACACCGACCACCCGGGGCAAGCGGCGCCACGACGCGGGCGAGAGCCGCACCCGGCACCGGAAACGCAGGAGTGCACGATCGAATTCGGCCACCGACGCCGTCCACCACGCACCCAGATCGAAGTTGTCGGGGCGCACCGCCGGCTGCTTCAGCACGGTCGCGTCACTGATCCGCGACACCCGATACGACAGCGTCCGTCCGCGATGCTGCGCAACGAGATACCAGACACCGGCCTTCGCCACCAGCCCCAGAGGATCGAGAGTTCGTGCCGCCGAACGGCTCCCCTTACGGTAACGGATGCCGAGGCGCCGACCTTCGAGCACCGCGGACGCCACCACCGGAAGATCACCGTTGTCGCGTGGCCCGTCGAACCAGCCGGGAGCGTCGACGTAGAGCCGATCCCGCCACAGCTGAGCCCCGGCGCGCAGCGGGACCGGCAACGCCCCCAACAACTTCGACTGCGCAGCCGCCGTGACGTCGCGAAGACCGAGATCGTCGGCGATCGACGGGACGCCGAGCAACATCAACGCGGACGTCTCCTCGCCCGTCATGCCGCCGAGCTTCGACTGCCAGCCGTCGAGCAACCGGATTCCGCCCCCGGGTCCACTCTCCGTCCACAACGGCACACCGGCCGCCGACAACGCCGTGACGTCGCGATACACGGTGCGGACCGAGACCCCGAGTTCGTCCGCGAGTTGCTGCGCGGTGGCCCCGCGACTGCCCTCCAGACGGAGCATCACCTCGACGAGCCGACTCGAACGCATTCTCCGATTCTAGTGAAAATCCCTGACAGTAGATGTCAGGGATAGGAGAGCACACTGGTCGGCATGACCAACTGGACGCAGTTCGAGACAGAAGCCCCCGACCTCGCCAAGGCTGTCGCCGCACGCTTCGAGGCGCACAAGCACCACGTGCTGGCGACGCTCCGCAAGGACGGTTCTCCGAGGGTGAGCGGCACCGAGGTCGAGTTCTACGAAGGCGCGTTACTGCTCGGCTCGATGGTCGGCGCACGCAAAGTGCAAGACCTCCAACGCGATCCGCGATTCTCTCTCCACAGCAACCCCGGTCACCACACGATGGAGGGCGGCGACGCCAAGATCAGCGGCCGCGCGGAGGAGATCCTCGGGGAGCGGAAACAGCAGATCGTCGACCACTATCCCGACGAGATCCCCGAGGCGGACGTCTTCGAACTCGGCCTCGACGAGGTGGTGCTCACCACCGTCGACGGCGACCACCTGTATGTCGATCTGTGGCGACCGGGTGCGGATGTCACCCGGTTCACCAAGTGACGGTCGCTGGGTGACGGCAAATCCGAAGCCGAGAGTGCAGGCTGCCAGCGCCCTTCGGCCCGTCGGGGTCGTAGGTTCCGCCGGGAATCAGGTGTCCGGTGAAGCCGGGCAGTTCTCGTTCGACACCGTCACCGTTCGTCAAAGGCCCGGATGTGCCGATCGTCGGCGCCTGACCGATGTTGAGATAGATCACCTGCGCGGCGATCGTCGCACCCCGGGGAGCGTTGAAATCCCACTCGACCAGACCGGACGAAACAGACAGGGTTCCTACCAGGTGACGTTCTCGGCGCAGTGGCGTCCGTTGGCAGTGGATTCCACCTGCACTGTCGCGTGCGAGAGCCGGTGGCTCTCGAGAACGGTCCGCGCCGATTCGAGGACGACGGACGAGTCGGCGTCCGTGGTGAGGTGGACGGTGGCCACGTCCATTCCCGTCGTGAGCGTCCACACGTGAAGGTCGTGGACTCCGGTGACCCCGGGCAGCGCTTCGAGGTCGGCCTGCACCGATTCGACATCGACGTCCTCGGGAGACGCCTGCGTGAGGATGCGCAGTGACGCGGCGGCAAGTTTCATCGCCCGCGGCACCACCCACAGCGAGATGAGGACACCGACGATGATGTCGGCGTAGGTCCAGTCGAACGCCAGCACCACGCCTCCGGCGATGAGCACGCCGACGCTGCCGACGGCGTCCGCGAGCACTTCGAGGTACGCGCCGCGGACGGCCAGGCTGTCCTTGGAATCGGCGCGCAGCATCAGCATCACCACGAGGTTCGCGGCCAGACCGACGGATGCGGTGAGGATCAGCGCCATGCCGGGAAGGTCGGGGGCGTCGCCGATGCGGGAGATCGCCTCGTAGAACACCCAGACCGCGACGGCGAGCAGCATCGCGGCGTTGGCCATGGCCGTGAGCACTTCGGCGCGGTGCCAGCCGAAGGTCCGGGCCGCGGTGGTACTGCCCTTGCGTGCCAGGAGAAGTGCGACGAGCCCCATCGACATTCCGACGACGTCGGTCAGCATGTGCCCGGCGTCGGCGAGCAGCGACAGCGAGTTGACGGTCAGGCCGACGACGACCTCGAGAACCAAGAACGCGAGGAGGATGACGAGAGCAATCACCATGCGGCGGATCCGCCCCCGTGACGGGCCTACCTCACCGCTGCCTTGCGTGTGGCCGTGCGAATGGCCGTGACCGACTCCCATAGGTGAGTCTCCTCCCGAGTTGTGCCGATCATATGCGTACATGCGCATATGTTCAACAGCGTGCTCGAGCGGTCAGAGCTCGGGACGATACGCGGGCTTCTCCACGGTCGGCGGAAGGGTGGCAATGGCCGAGATGCGTTTCAGCCCTGCGACCTGCAGAAGGTCGACGGTCAGAGAACGGATCTGCGCGAAGACGACTGTGGCCGACAAGCCCGCGTTCTCCACCAGTTCCGGTTTCAATCCGGACGCCACCGAACGCAACACCCGCGCCGCCTCGGCCTGGTCGGGTTGCTGACCGGGGTCCGCGAGCGCCATCTGCCGGAGGGTTTCCAAGGCGTGGGCGAGTTTCTCCACCTGGTCGACGAGCCGTGGATTGAGAATCTCGTCGTCGCGCACCAGCGTCAGCGAACGCCGCGCGAGAACCCGGATGTTGCGCAACGCATTGTCGAGTGGGTCCGCGGCCGCGGTGAGTCGTTCGAGCCGGCCGCGGGTGTTCCAGTACAGCGGCGAGATTCGGCTGATCTCGCGGCCGCCCGCGAGGTGGGTCCGCAGCGTGTCGATGGACGCCTGCGTTGCCCGCGCCTTCTGCAGCGCCTCCTCGATGGGCTTGTCGTCGTTGGCCACCAAACCGTCGGCCACCAGCTGCATCACCTCGGACGCCGTCCCGAGAACGTTCGCGGCGTACTTCCGCGCACGCCCCACGGGATGCGTGGGAATCAGCGCGACGACGGCGATCCCCACCAGACCACCGGTCAAGGCATCTACCATGCGGTCGATACCCGCGGTGCCGCCGGGCGGCAGCAACGTCGCCACGAGCACCGCGGAGTTACCCGCCTGCATCGAGAAGATCGGTCCACTGTTCAGCAGTACCGCCGCGGACATCGCCAGCACCACGACGAGAGTGATCTGCCAGGTACCGCTCCCGATGACGGAGACGATGAGGTCACCGACCCCGATCCCGATCGTGACACCGGCCACCAACTCGACGGAACGGCGCAGGCGGGCGCCGAGAGAGAGCCCCAGCGACACCACCGCGGCGATCGGCGCGAAGAACGGCGTCGGGTGACCGATCACCACCGTCGCCACCCACCAGGCGGCGCCGGCCGCGATCGCGCACTGCAGGATCGGCAGTGCCGACACCCGCAGCCGCTGGACCGAAGTCCTCAGCCCGTCCCGGCCACGGATTTTCGCCGAGCTGAGGGCGTTAACCGACGCCAAGCGCTTCGGCAGCTCGGGGATCGCAGTCCTCGAGCAGATCGAGGCACCGCGCGTACTCGTCCGTTTCGCCGATCGCCTTCGCCGCCTTCGCCAGCACGGCGACGCACCGGAGGAAACCCCGGTTGGGTTCGTGGCTGTACGGAACCGGGCCGAAACCCTTCCAGCCGTTGCGACGCAACTGGTCCAGTCCACGGTGGTACCCGGTGCGCGCGTAGGCGTACGCCGCGATGGTCTCGCCGGCCTGGAGGGCCGCCTCGGCCAGGTAGGCCCATGCGATGGATGCGGTGGGATGGGCGGCTGCGACGGAAGCCGGATCCTCGTGGTTCAACAGGGCCGACTCGGCCTCGTCGTCCCCGGGGAGCAGCGTGGGCTGTGGTCCGAGAAGGTCACCGAAAGACGTCATGCGCCTATTGTGCCCCCGCCGCGGCGCCGTCACTGCGTCGGCCCGCGTCCGCGACGCGCCCTGTCGCGGTCTCCGATGACGCACGATGTCGTTAGGCTGCCCCCAACGTTCATTTCTCTGCAGACCGAGGGGCAGCGCGTGCAGGACCCGAAGAAAGACGAATCGACTCAGAAGCCGGCCGCGGACACACCGTCCGGCCCGGCAGCGGCCGGCACCACCGCCGGCACGGGCACCGGCGGCGCCGACGCGACCGCAAAGCCTGCGAAGACCGCGCAGCCCGCGGCGGATGCAGAGCCCGCCGCACCGAAGTCGCCCGAGCCGAAGCCCCCGCAGAAGAAGGCCCCCGAGCGGGCGGCAGAGAAGAAGGCCGACGAGCCACAGCCCGAACTGCCCAAGCCTCCGGCACCACGCCCACGAGCCGAGACACCTCGAGCCGGCGCGGACTCTGCCACGAAACCCGCGGACAAGGCATCCGAAGCGGCCACCACGGCGATCCCGATGCAGACGAGCGTGCCGGCCTCGGGCGACCCCGCGACGGTGAAGATGCACCGCGCACCCACCACGCAGAACCCGAAGGTGCAGGGGCAGGCGAACCCGCCGTCGGACGAGACGGTCGCAATCCCGGTGACGAGGCCCGCGGTCCCGGCGACGCCGCCACCGCCCCGACCTGCTGCTGCCCGGGCGAACCAGCCTCAGAACGCGCGGCCCGTGCCCCCGCCGCCCGCTCCCCCGCGGCCGGCGCCCACACCTCCGAAGGCCGCACCGCAGCGGGTTCTGCCGCCCCAGCAGAGCGCGCCGCAGCGCGTCGCCGCGGCGCAGCAGCCCGCGAAGAAGCACGGCAAGGCGTGGCTGTTCGCCGCGATCGCTGCCGGTGTCATCGTCGTCGCCGCGATCGCGGTCGCCGGCGTGGTGGTCTACAACAACAACCAGGCCGAGAACTCACCCGAGACCCAGGTGCAGGGAACGATCGACACGTTCGTGGCGGCACTCACCCAGGGCGATCTGGCGACGCTGCGCACCAGCACCTGCGGAAGCCTCGCCGAGTACTACCAGGGCATCTCGGATCAGGATTTCGCCGAGGTCCACCAGGTCGCCGTGACGCAGCAGAACATTCCGGTGGTCGGCGGCGTCGACGCCGTGCAGATCACCGGCGACACCGCCATCGCCCAGGTCAAGGCCCACACGGCCGCCAACCCCGGCGAGCAGTCGTGGCGCACGTTCAACCTCGAGAAGGTCGACGGCACCTGGAAGATCTGCGACCCCCGATAAACGACTGTGCGCCTTTCCGGTAGCGGCAGCTACCGGAAAGGCGCACGAGCGCGAAGCGCCTATCCGGAGACGGAACGTCCCGCGGACTTGAGATCGTTGCAGGCTTCGATGACGCGGGCCGTCATGCCGGCCTCCGCCTTCTTGAGGTAGCCGCGCGGGTCGTAGAACTTCTTGTTGCCGACCTCGCCGTCGACCTTCAGGACGCCGTCGTAGTTCGCGAACATGTGACCCACGATCGGGCGGGTGAACGCGTACTGGGTGTCGGTGTCGACGTTCATCTTGACGACGCCGTAGTTCAGCGCAGCCTCGATCTCCGACTTCAGCGAGCCCGATCCGCCGTGGAAGACGAAGTCGAACGGCTGCGAGCTCTCGGACAGCCCCAGCTTGGCGGCGGCGACCTTCTGGCCGGTCTCGAGCACCTCGGGACGCAGCTTCACGTTGCCCGGCTTGTAGACGCCGTGCACGTTGCCGAACGTGGCGGCCAGCAGGTACTTGCCGTTCTCGCCGGTGCCGAGCGCGTCGACGGTCTTCTCGAAGTCCTCGGGCGAGGTGTAGAGCTTGTCGTTGATCTCCGCTTCCACGCCGTCCTCTTCACCACCGACGACGCCGATCTCGACCTCGAGGATGATGTTGGCGGCCTTCGCCTTCGCGAGGAGCTCCCGGGCGATCTCCAGGTTCTCGTCGATCGGGACAGCCGAACCGTCCCACATGTGGGACTGGAACAGCGGGTTGCGGCCGGCCTCGACGCGCTGCCGCGAGATCTCGAGCAGCGGGCGGACGAACGTGTCGAGCTTGTCCTTGGGGCAGTGGTCGGTGTGCAGGGCGATCGTGACGTCGTACTTCGCGGCGATCACGTGCGCGAACTCGGCGAGTGCGACCGCGCCTGTCACCATGTCCTTGACGCCCAGGCCCGAACCGAACTCGGCGCCACCGGTCGAGAACTGGATGATGCCGTCACTGCCGGCGTCCGCGAAGCCCTTGATGGCGGCGTTGATGGTTTCGGAAGAAGTGCAGTTGATGGCGGGGAAGGCAAAGGAGTGCTCCTTGGCCCGACCAAGCATCTCGGCGTAGACCTCGGGAGTCGCGATTGGCACGGCGGCAGTCCTCCATAAAGAGTCGATTTCGGCGCGCGCGATCAGCGCAGCGCGCGATGTGGTCCTAGCAGTATGGCAATACCGGTAGCGTACGTCTCCCGGTGGCTGTCGCGGCACCCCGTTTCGGCGGGTCCGCGACCCGGCCGAAACTCCATGACCTGCACTATTCCGACAGTCGGGGAATACGCCGGTACGCTGAGGGCCGTGATTGTGCAGGCAGCATCGGATTCCGTGACCAACCTCGCGTTGTTGCCGGGATTCCTAGACCCGGTGAACCTCCTCAACTCCTTCGGCACCTGGGTGCTCGTCGGACTCCTCGCGGTCGTCTTCATCGAGTCGGGATTGCTGTTCCCCCTGCTCCCCGGCGACTCGCTCCTCTTCACCGCGGGCCTGATCGCGGCGTCGAAGTCGACGGAGATCGAACCGTTCGCCCCCATCGGGGTGCTGCTGATTCTGATCCCGATCGCCGCCATCCTCGGCGACCAGGTGGGCTTCTTCATCGGCAGCAAGGGCGGAACCGCCCTGTTCAAGTCCGACGACGCACGATTCTTCAAGAAGAAATACATCGACGAGTCGCACGCGTTCTTCGAGAAGCACGGCCCGATCACGATCATCCTGGCCCGGTTCGTTCCGATCGTGCGCACGTTTGCGCCGGTCGTCGCGGGTGCGTCGCGGATGAAGTACTCGCTGTTCCTCACGTACAACATCGTGGGCGGCGTCCTGTGGGGCGCCGGCGTCACGCTGCTCGGCTACCTGCTCGGTCAGATCGAGTTCATCCGCGACAACGTCGACGTCATCTTCCTGCTGATCGTCTTCGTGTCCGTCCTGCCGATCGTCATCGAGGTGGGCAAGCGCATCCTGAAGTCCCGTCAGAACGATGACGCGACGGCCGAGGACGCGCAACCTGTCACCACCCCCACCGATCCGACTTCCTGAAATCGATCGGGGTAACGCACTGACGATGGTCATCACGGCATCAGGCAGCTTCGGGCCTCTCGTCTCGGCCGGTCCAGCGCTGGTCTGGGTCGTCGTCCTCGCGTTCGTGTTCATCGAGTGCGCCGTGATCCTGGGCCTGTTCCTGCCCGGCGACTCGATGCTGATCACCGCCGGAATCGTGCTGGCCAACCATGCGTCCGGCGCGGGCCATGTGTGGGCGCTGTCGGTCGGGGCGATGATCGCCGCCATCTGCGGAAACCAGGTGGGGTACGTCATCGGTCACCGCACCGGCAACCGCATCCACGCCCGCAAGGGCGGGAAGTATCTCAACTACGCCAACCTCCACAAGGTGAATGTCCTGCTGGAGAAGCACGGCTTCTGGGCAGTTCTCGTCGCCCGCTGGATTCCGTGGATCCGCACCCTGTGCCCGCTGGTCGCCGGTGCGGCCAAGATGAACCACACCAAATACACGATCGCCAGCACCATCGGCGCCATCTTCTGGGCGCCCGTACTGCTGCTCATCGGCTTCTACTTCGGCTCGTTCCTCGACCGGGTGTCGTGGCTGATGCCGGCGGTGCTCGCCGGGATGGTCACACTGCTGGTGATCGGCACGGCCCTCGGGGTGTGGCACTACCGGCAGGAGATGGCGCGGCCACCCGAAGATGTGGCCGTCGAAGAAGTACTGGACTAGGGCGATGCACCGCCTCCCACACATGCAGCGGGTCGTCGGACCGAACCCACGCCTCCGGTCCTGACGCCAGCTCGTCGTCGGTGAGCAGCGCCGGGTCCAGGACGCGCCGCGGCCCGCGATCCAGCGGGCTCCCGATGTCACATCCGTCCACTCGAACGGAACGGATGCGACATCGGGCGCGCGGAAGCCGGCGCGCGCGACTACAGCGCGACGGCGCCAGACGTGTCCGCGTACTGGCTCTCGGGGCGGGGCAACCCGAAGTGGTCGCGCAGTGTGGTGCCCGAGTACTCGGTGCGGAACAGTCCACGCTCCTGCAGGATCGGGACCACCTTCTCCGCGAACACCTCGAGACCGCCCGGGTAGTACGGCGGCATGACGTTGAAACCGTCCGCCGCGCCCTGCGTGAACCATTCCTCGATGGTGTCGGCCACCTGCACCGGCGTCCCGACGACCACCCGGTGCCCGCGCGCACCGGCGAGACGGTGCAGCAATCCGCGCAGGGTCGGGCTCTCCCGCTCGACGATCCCGGCGATCACCTGCAGGCGACTCTGCTGGTTGTCCGTGACGTCGCCGGCGTCGCCGAACAGTCCGGCAGGCACGGGGGCGTCGAGTTCGAGGTGTCGCACGCTCGAGCCCGTGAGGCTCTCGAGCTGGGCGAGCCCGTACTCGGGCGACGTGAGTTCGTTGAATTCGCGTTCCAGTTCGCGGGCCTCGGCCTCGGTGTCGCCGAGGAACGGGCTGATGCCGGGAAGGATCTTCACGTGCTCCGGGTTGCGACCGTACTGCGTCACGCGCTGCTTGACGTCCGCGTAGAACGCCTGCCCGTCCGACAGCCGCTGGTGCGCGGTGAAGATGGCCTCGGCGTACTGGCCCGCGAATGCGCGACCCTCGTTGGACGCACCCGCCTGCACCAGCACCGGGTGTCCCTGCGGGGAGCGTGGCGCGTTGAACGGTCCCCGCACCCGCAGGTGGCGCCCCACGTAGTTGATCTCGTGGATCTTCGACGGGTCCGCGTAGATGCCTGCGGCCTTGTCGATCAGGATGGCGTCGTCTTCCCAGCTGTCCCACAGCTTGACCGTCGCGTCGACGAACTCCCGCGCCCGCGCATAGCGGTCGGCGTGGTCGGGGTGGCTGGCCAGTCCGAAGTTGGCGGCCGCCAGGTCGGTTCCGGTGGTCACGATGTTCCAGCCGGCCCGGCCGTGGGAGATGTGGTCGAGGGAGGCGAACAGCCGCGCGAGGTTATAGGGCTCGAAGTACGTCGTGGACGCGGTCGCGATGAGACCGATCCTTTCGGTGGCGGTCGCGATGGCGGTCAGCAGCGTGATGGGTTCGAGCGCTCCGGCGGCGCCGTGCTCGACGTCGCTGCGCAGGGCCGGGCCGTCGGCGAAGAAGATCGCGTCCAGCTTCGCCGCTTCCGCGGTCCGCGCGATGTCCTGGAAGTAGGAGACGTCGTACAACCGTTCGGGGGTCGTGAGCGGGTGGCGCCACGCCGACTCGTGGTGCCCGGCCGGGTAGATGAACGCGTTGAGACTCAGCTGCCGCTGTTGATCTGACATAACGACCTGTCTAACAGCGCCGAATCCGGGGCGACACAGTTAAGTTTCGCGTGATTCGAACCGTCGCCTCTAGCGTCGCGGATACCCTGCTGCGGAAACCATGTGCGCGGCCTCCATCAGCATCCAGCCGCCGACCTGGACGGACATGTCGCGTTCCGGGATCCCGGACGACCGCACGGTGCCCCCGGTGAACGTGGCGATTCCCCCACCCAGCCCCGGCAGCTGCGCCTGCTTGGTCCAATCGTGGCCGAACAGTGGCTGCCCCTCGATCTGCAGCCGGTTCTCCCAGGCCGATTCCGCGGAGGTCAGCACGAGCTGGGCGGCGATCTCCCGTGCTCTGATGTCGGCGGGCGATTCCCACGGCAGCATCACCGCGGTCAGCGCCAGATACCGCGCGAGGATCCCGTTGAACAGGCCACCGTCTCCCCCACCACCGCCGTCGATGACGCCGTGCGGTGCGAGGTGCTCGTCGATGGCGTCGACCAGCCGGTGGGTCCGGTTGCGGTGCCGCGGCGAACCGAGGCGCACGGCGAGTTCAGTTTCGAGGCCGAGCACGACGCCCTGACAATACGAGTAGACGTTCCTTTCGATTTCACCGCCCGGGTGGATGCCGTCGACGATCAGGTTGGTGCGCACGTCCCGCAGCGTGTCGTCGATCCAGTCGGCCGTGGCCTGGGCGCGCCACAGCTTTCCGGTGCGGGCCAGCATGATCCCGGCGGGTCCGTTGGCCGGTGCGTTGTAGAAATTCGAGCCCTTCCGCCACGGGATGCCGCCGCCGGCCTCGGGCGCCCAGGCGTCGAACAACTGGGATTCGAGCGCCTGCACCGCACTTCTGTTGTCTATGAAGTGCATTCGCTGGGCACGCTCGAGGGCGATTCCCAGCCAGGCCATGTCGTCGTAATAGTTGTTGGTCCAGCCCGACATGTTCCGCAGACGGTGGCTGCGCGCCAGTTTCACGATGCGACGACGCCGCCGCGGCGTGGGGTCCCGTTCGAGTGCGTCCACGGCGCAGTCGAGCAGGTGGGCCTGCCACCAGTAGTGCCAGCTGAGGAACAGCCGCTCGCGCCGCACCGCCGGCCACGCGACGACGCCCAGGGTGGTGCCCGGGAGCGCCCACAGCCGGCGAAGATGCCTGCTCACCACCGCTTCTTCAGCGGCGTCCGCGCGCGCCGACCACGAGTCCTGCATAAGAGTTGATCTTGCCTATCCGTCGGGGGTTCCGCTACCAGGCACGGTCGAGGTCGGCGTGCTGACGAACCCACGCATGCATGGCAATTCCTGCGGCGACGCCCGCGTTGATGCTGCGGGTGGAACCGAACTGGGCGATCGATACCGTCATCGCCGCAATCTCTTTCGCCTGGTCCGTGACTCCCGGCCCCTCCTGGCCGAACAGAAGCAGGCAGTCTCGGGGCAGACTCGCCGTTTCGAGCGGGACGGACCCGGGCGTGTTGTCGACGGCCACGATGGTGAGACCGCGCTCACGTGCGAACTCGACGAGGCCTTCGACGTCCGAGTGGTGGAGGACGTGCTGGTACCGATCGGTGACCATGGCGCCGCGCCGGTTCCAGCGTCGACGTCCCACGATGTGGACCGCGGCGGCGGCGAACGCGTTGGCGGTGCGCACCACCGTCCCGATGTTGGCGTCGTGGCCGAAGTTCTCGATGGCCACGTGCAGCGGATGGCGACGGCTGTCGATGTCCGCGACGATCGCTTCCCGCGTCCAGTACCGGTAGGCGTCGACCACGTTGCGGCGATCGCCGCCGGCCAGCAGTTCGGGGTCGTAGCGCGGGTCGGCAGGGACCGGGGTGTCGTGTTCCTCGGTCCACGGGCCGACGCCGTTCGGGTTGTCCCCCCATTCGGTGGGACCCGCCTCGGCGACTTCGACCTGGCCGGTCTCGACTCCGCTCACGATGTCAGAACGTCTTGTTCGAATCGGGAGCGACGGTGAACCCGTGCGACGTCTCGTCGTTGGTGCACGTGACGGCCGTGGCCGTGGTGCTGCACGTGTAGCCGAGCTTGGTCAGTTTCGCCCCGGCGGGCAGGGCCGCGTCCGGTTCGTCGCCGCCCGACGTGTAGACGAGTCCGCCCGCGCACATGAAGGACGCCTCGCCGTCGTTTTCGACGCGGATACCGTGCCCCCAGTCGACCATGCAGTCGGCCGGGCGCGGCGGCACCGGGCTCGTCGACCCCTGGCATCCGGCCTCGGTGCGGTTCGGCAGCTTGATGATGCCGCACTGGAACCCGCCGTCGGGGGACGTGAAGAAATACGACTCGTTGTGCTCGTAGGGGACGTCGACGAGCGTCGTGGTCGGCGCTTCCGTCGTCGTGGTCGGCGGCGCAACGGTCGTGGTGGTGGTCGTCGGCGGAACCGTCGTTGTGGTGGTGGTCACAGGAGCCGCGGCAGTCGTCGTGGACGGCGGCGGAGCCACCGCGTCCGAGGACCCACCACACCCTGCGAGCATCATGGCCGAGCCAATGCTCAGACACACCAACGACACCCGACGCCACGCCATACGGCCACCTCCACACACTCTCATCTGCTGCCGACACTGCACTCTAACGGCAGTGCGGCGGTGGGGCCGCCTCGGCGAGGCCGGGACGGGCTAATCTGGAGGTGGAGGCATTCGATGAATCATCAGCGCATCGTGCGGACGGTCTGCTTTGTCACGGTCGGCTACGTCGTCGTCCTCGCCGTCTGGCTGGGATGGTTGATCGAACACACCCCTCCGGCCACCATCCCCTACCAGATCATGGGATTGGTCGCCGCCTTCGGTTCGGCGCTGGGATTCGGGATGATGGCGGCCGAACGGCCCAGCCGCGCCGACCGCCAACTCGAACGACACGGACTCGAAGGCTGGGCTCGCATCGAGCACGTCACCCCGCTTCGCCACACCCCCGACAACGGCGAACTCACCGAACTGGACCTGCGGCTGACCGTGCCCGGATCGGAGAGCTACGCCGGACGGGTCGTGTACGAGGTGCGGCGGGAGAACGCGACACGCTTCGTGCCCGGCGAGACGATCACCATCCTCGTGGACCCGAAGGACCGGGACCACATCATGCTCTGCCCGTGATCCGGCGACGCCCGAGCGCGAGCATCCCCTCGACGAGCAGCAATTGGGCCGCTGCGTAGCTGGCGAGGATCACACCTTCCGCCACAGCCCTCCCCCGCTCGCCCCGGATGAACAAGCGCCGCAACACGATCAGACCGTCGGAGGCGGTGAACAGCATCCCGCCCGCGCCGAGCCAGCTGCGTCGGTCGGTTCCTGGCACGGCCACATTCGCGACGACGGCCGCGCCGGGTGCGAGGGTCGGATCGGCCGACAGGGTCGACGTGGTGCCGAGCAGCGACCCGTACGCGGTCAACGGCACGGCGACCTCCTTCGCCCGCCCGCGGAGCAGTGCCGCCGCGCCTGCCCAGCCGGCGAGCCGGGGAAGCAATGCGGGCGCGGTGGCCCGGGCGCCCCGGCGCAGCAACAGCGTGGAATAGCCGATCTGCATGACGGCGAACGAGGACGCGCCACGCACGAGGCGGGCGTCGTCGTCGGGATCGATCATGAAGACGTCACCCACGGTCGCGGCAGTGAGACCGGCGAGGAGGAGCGCGACGTCGGCGGGGTCCGTGTCCGCACGCCGTCGCAGGACACGGGCGGCGAGCGCGGGTGCGATCAGTGGTTTCGCGACCTGCTGCAACCGTTCACGCCCGGTGACGGCCCCGACGACGGTGGCCAGCGTCGCACCGGCGAACACCGCGTGCTCGACACCCCAGTTGTTCTTCGACTTCACGTCTTCCTCCCACACTCGCGGACGTGCCGAGGTTACCGGCCCGAAGAGTGGTTGACTTGAGAGTGGACGCGACGGACAATCCGCAATTGTGAGGCACAGGTGATGGCAAAACAGGCGCGTGCGGCAGCCACCCGCCATCAGGTACTCGAGGGTGCGGCACTGAGCTTCGAGAAGCTCGGGTACGGCGGCGCGAGCCTGAGCGGGATCCTCTCCTATGCCGACGTGACGAAGGGCGCCTTGTACTTTCATTTCGAGTCCAAGGAAGCGCTCGCCTGGGCGGTGATCAAGGAACAGCACGCCATGGCGATGCTGGCGGCGCAGCGAGTGCTCGCGACGGCGCAGTCACCGATGGAGGCGATCCTGTTGTGCGCCAAGGAGATGGCGCGCCAGCTGCTGACCGAGCCCATCGTGCGAGCGGGTGTACGACTCACCCTGGAACTCGGCACGTCTCGCGGCCCGGCCACCGATCCCTACATCGACTGGACCGACACCCTCGTCGCACTCGCGGGCAAGGCGCGGGAAGCGGGTGAATTGCGCCTGACCGTCGATCCCGCGGCACTCGCCCGGTTCCTGGTCAGTTCGTTCACGGGTATGCAGTTGGTGTCCGAAGCACTTACCGGACGTTCCGACCTGTACGAGCGGCTGGCCGACATGTGGGCACTGCTCCTGCCCTCCATTGCGTCGCCGGACATGTTGCCCCGGCTGCTCGAACTCGCGGCACTGCGCGACGACGTCGCATCCTGACCGGCTCAGACCCCGCCGGGAGTGGGCTCGGGAGTGTCCGGCGCAGGATGCGGCAGATCGAGCGGGTGCGACTGCGTCGGCGGAGTCTGGACGACGGCGATCCGTGCGCCGTCCGGGATGGCATCGACCGAGCAGATCGTTCCGAAGATGCCGAGCCCACCGAACAACGCGAGCAGGCCGTAGGCCAGGAATGTCGACGTCCGTTCGACCGCGGATCGCGGTTCGCGCTCCGGTGCCACCGTGGTGCGCCGCGCGTACACGGCGCGTCGCTCTCGGGGAATTCGGGTGAGTTCAGCCATGTGGCCCTTCTTCGCATGGTTCGTCGGTGCGGATGGTGTCGGGTCGACGCTTTCGAGTCTGTCGCAATGCCGCCCGAGTGTCCTTCACCCCAGGGATGGAAAGCGCCCCACCCAGGGTTCGACGGCCCGACGTGGAGCCCCGGAACGCGAGTGGTTATGATCCACACCACACCCAGTATGTACGCAATGCGGAAAGTATGCCCGCCCTGCGTACAGCACGAGCAGGAAGGCCTCATGACGACCACCGCGGAACCGGCTCGCAGCGAAGGCGTGCAGACTCGCCCCCCTCGCTTCGAACGACCGCCGTGGCCGCCCGCAGGCCCTCGCCGCCTGATCGGCGACCTCGGCGGGACCTACGCCGCAAACGGTCTGATCGGGCTGATCTTCTCCGCAACGGGTCCCGTGGCCGTGATCCTGGCCGCCGGCTCCGCGGGCGGACTGTCGCCCCAGCAGATGGCGTCGTGGATCTTCGGCGTCTTCTTCCTCAACGGCATCCTGACCGCGCTCGCCAGCTGGCTGTACCGCCAGCCGCTCGCGTTCTTCTGGACGATCCCCGGCACCATCATCGTCGGCGGCTCGCTCACCCACCTGTCGTGGCCGGAGGTGCTCGGCGCGTTTCTGGTGACCGGGCTCCTGGTCCTCGCCCTCGGTCTGACCGGGCGGGTGCGTCAGGTCATGGCGATGCTCCCGATGCCGATCGTCATGGCCATGGTGGCCGGCGTCTTCCTCAAGTTCGGCACCGACCTGGTCCACGCCGTGGGAACCGATGCGGCCGTAGCCGTTCCGATGGTCGTCGTCTTCGTCGTCCTGGCATCGCGCGCCGCGTTCGGCCGGTGGATGCCACCGATCCTCGGCGCACTGCTCGTCGGGGCGGCAGCGGTCGCGGTCACGGGCCGCTTCCACCCCACCGGTTCGAGTACGCCGTGGATCGCGGCACCGATGTTCCAGGCTCCGCAGTTCACCTGGCAGGCGATCACCGAACTGGTCGTGCCGCTCGCGATCACGGTCATCGTCGTGCAGAACGGTCAGGGCGCGGCCGTGCTGACGTCCGCCGACCACAAGCCGCCGATGAACGTCGGCACCGTCCTGTGCGGGGTCTGGTCCCTCGCTACCTCCGCCGTCGGCGCCGTGTCGACGTGCCTGACGGGCCCGACCAACGCTCTGCTGGTGGCGTCGGGGCAGCGAACCAGGCAGTACACGGCGGCCGTCGTGTGCGGCCTGCTAGCCATGGTCGTCGGCCTGTTCGCCCCGCTGTTCGTTCAGCTGATGCTGGCCACCCCGGCCGCGTTCGTCGCGACACTCGGCGGACTCGCGATGCTCCGGGCGCTGCAGGGTTCGTTCGTCGCGGCGTTCAGCTCCCGGCACACGCTCGGCGCGCTCGTGACCTTTCTCGTGACCGTGTCGAACGTGCAGTTCCTCAACATCGGGGCCGCATTCTGGGGGCTGATCGCCGGACTGCTCGTGTCCCGGGTGATGGAATCGGGCGATTTCCGGAAGCGGTGATCCGTCACCGTTTCCGCCACCACCAGCGCCTGCCGGCCGGGGGCGGATCCGATTCGGGCTCCGGGGACCTCGTCACCGGCGGCTTCCGCGACGGCTGGTTCTGCTGCCGCCAGGTCGCGACGACCTCGTCCGCGTCGACCGGGCTCACCGGGATCCGTGGACCGGAGGGCGCCCGCAACCAGGCGACGATCTGCAGGTTGAGCTGGGCCACCACGTCGCGCACCGCCCGCTCGGACGGCAGCCCACGGATCGTGTCGGGCAACCGCTCGATCTCCTTCCGCAGCTGCAGCGGCGTGGGGAGCAGCGAGTCGGTGGGCAGATTCTCGCGTCGGAGGTAGTTCTTCACCCACCACAGTTCGTCGTCGACATCGCCCGCCGGAATCGGTTTGCCCGCGCCGGGGAGATCGTCGAAGTCGCCGCGCTCCTGAGCCAGCCGGATCTGCTTGTCGATCCAGCTCTCGAAGCTCACCCCGGGAGGTTTGCGCTCGGTCACGGGCCCCATTCTTCCAGGACCCGGTTCAGCCCGCCTCGGTCTCCGCTCCAGTGGAACGCCTGCGATCACTTGCCAATGCGCATTCTTCCTTTTACTGTGACACGGCGTCTCAGTTAACTGGACCAGCGACCACGGTTCCGCATCCGCCGCAGGAAAGAAGCCATGACAGCGACAGCCACTCAGCACGCCGCCGCACCCGACGGCAGCGGAGACGAGCGGCACCTGCGCGTCGTCGTGGTCGGCGCCGGACTGTCCGGGATCGCCGCCGCAGTCAAGCTCGAACGTGCGGGCATCACGGACTTCCTCGCGCTGGAGAAGTCCGATCGCGTCGGGGGCGTGTGGCGCGAGAACACCTACCCCGGGTGCGGTGTCGACATCCCCGCACCCGTGTACTCGTTCTCCTTCCAGCGTGGCCCTGGTCCACCGGGTCTCTGCGCCGTCGCCTCGCCCGGTTCGACGTCGACAACTACGCCATCCGGCCGTACCGGACAGAGCAGTCCCCCGCCCTCCACCCGTCAGGAAAGTCACGATGATCGAGATCCATCACACTGCCCTCGCCGGCGCACCGGCGGCGGCCGCGTTCGACTACGTGGACGACTATCACCACGTCCCGTCCTGGATGTTCGGGATCACGAAGTTCGATCCGATCGGCGACCAGGACCGGGGCCTCGGCGCGGTCTACGACGCCGCGATGAAGATCGGCCCCAGGACGCTCGGCTCCGTGGTAAAGGTCACCGGATGGGAACGCGATTCGGTGATCGAACTCGAATCGATCGACGGCCTGTACACCCATTCGCGGTGGCAGTTCGAGGCGGTCGGCGAAACCGAGACCCGCCTGACGGTCGACTTCCGGTACGACCTGCCCGGCGGACTCGCAGGTAAGGCGCTCGGCAAGATCATCGAGCCCTTCGTCGCGCAGGCGATCCGCCACACCGACGCCACCCTGCGGCGCCAGGTCGAGCAGAGGACGCAACGCTCCTCCTGATTTCCGCGTCCCACATGATGCCGGTCGCCCGGCTCCGCTCTTCGGCGATTTACATAGTTAGTTAGCCTATGTAATATGTTTTGCATGGACGACGACACGCGCCTCCAGAGCCTGCTCGTCGACCTGGTCACGAATTCTCACCGATTCACCAGGCTCGCGAGCTCCTTCGGATCCGAGGACCACCCCCGGCCGTGGACGCGTGCCCTCGCCCTGCTCGACGACCAGGGCGAGATTCGCATCAGCGAGTTCGCCCGCATCGACCGCTGCTCGCAACCGTCCGCGACCGCCCTCCTCCAGAAGCTGGCCGAGCGCGGATACGTGGCCCGTCGACCCGATCCGGAGGACGCCCGGGCAGTCCGGGTGTCCATCACGGATCTGGGCCGCGAATGGCTGACCGTGGCCCGCAACGAGATCGCGGGTGCACTCGCACCGCACTTCGCGGACCTCGAGCCCGAGCAACTCGAACGACTGACGCAGGGCCTGTCGGAACTGCGTTCGATCGTCAGGTCGTCGGCCCGCTCCTGACAACCCATCCACACCCCGACGTACAACGAAGGAGGTGGCCGTGAGCACCACGACCGCAACCGTCACGAACAGCACATCCAGCGAGGGACCACCGAGCCTCCTCCACCAGCCGAAGTCGGTGTGGGCCGTCGCCTTCGCCAGCGTCATCGCGTTCATGGGCATCGGGCTCGTCGACCCCATCCTCAAACCGATCGGCGAACAACTGGACGCGACCCCGTCCCAGGTGTCGCTGCTGTTCACCAGCTACATGCTGGTCACCGGTGTCGCGATGCTCATCACCGGCGTGGTGTCGAGCCGGATCGGCGCCAAGAAGACCCTCCTCACCGGTCTCGCCGTCATCGTCGTGTTCGCCGCGCTGGCAGGCAGCTCCGGCAGCATCGGCGAGATCGTCGGCTTCCGCGCCGGCTGGGGACTGGGCAACGCCCTGTTCATCGCCACCGCGCTCGCCGCCATCGTCGGCGCGGCCAGCGGCGGCGTCGCGCGGGCCATCATCCTCTACGAGGCCGCGCTGGGCATCGGCATCGCCGTCGGCCCGCTGGTCGGCGGTGTTCTCGGCAACATCAGCTGGCGCGCACCGTTCTTCGGCGTCGCAGCCCTGATGGCCGTCGCATTCATCCTCATCGTCGTGATGCTGCCGTCCGCGCCCAAGCCGGAGCACCGCACGTCGATCGCCGCGCCGTTCCTCGCCCTGCGCCACCGCGGCCTGCTCACCGTCGCGATCACCGCGCTGCTCTACAACTACGGCTTCTTCACACTGCTCGCGTACACGCCGTTCCCGCTCGACATGGGCACGTACTCGATCGGATTCATCTTCTTCGGGTGGGGTCTCGCCCTGGCCGTCGCGTCGGTGTTCCTCGCCCCGCGGCTGCAGCGGCGCTTCGGCACGCTGCCGATGATGATGGCGGCCCTCGCGCTGTTCGCCCTCGACCTCGCCATGATGGCCGCGTTCACCGACAACAAGACCGTGCTCGTCGTCGGTGTCGTGCTCGCCGGACTCTTCCTCGGCGTCAACAACACGCTCATCACCGAGACCGTGATGATCTCCGCCCCCGTCGAGCGGTCGACGGCGTCCGCGGCATACAGCTTCGTCCGCTTCGTCGGCGGCGCCGCCGCACCGTGGGTAGCGGGCAAGCTCGGTGAGAGCAACATCCACATGCCGTTCTGGGTCGGCGCCGTGTGCACCGCCGCCGCGATCATCGTGCTCGCGACCGGACGCAAGGTCCTCGCCCACGTCGACGAGCACGATCCCGAACCGCACAGCGTCGAGGAAGCACTGGCCATCACGGCCGCCGACGCCGACTGACAACCCACAGGTGAGTGGCGAAGTGTGCCCGAGACACACTTCGCCACTCACCTGTGCGGTCAGAGGTTCAGGTCGGGGAGACCGAGGAGCGAACGGTACTCGAGACCCTCGGCCGCGATCACCTCGTCGGCACCGGTCGCGCGGTCGACGACGGTCGCGACACCCACGACGATCGCCCCGACGTCGCGCAACGCCTTCACCGCGGTGAGCGGCGAGTTGCCCGTGGTGGTCGTGTCCTCGACGACGAGGACACGCTTGCCGACGACGTCCGGTCCCTCGATCTGCCGCTGCATGCCGTGCGCCTTCGCGGCCTTGCGCACCACGAACGAATCGATCGGCCTGCCCGCGGCGTGCATCACGGCCATCGCCACCGGATCGGCGCCCATCGTCAGTCCGCCGACGGCGTCGAAATCCCAGTCCGCCACCAGTTCACGCAGCAACTTCCCGATCAGCGGGCCCGCCTCGTGATGCAGCGTGGCGCGGCGGAGGTCCACGTAGTAGTCGGCTTCCTTGCCCGAAGACAACGTCACCTTGCCGTGCACAACAGCCAGCTCACGCACCAACGCGGCCAGATCCTCACGATCACTCATGCCCGAAACCCTACCCACCTCTAGGTGCGGGCACGCCCCCGGCCGAACACGTTGGTCAGCCGCCGGACCAGACTCTTCGGGACGAGGCGACCGGCAGTGGTCAGCACCTTGTACTGGAGGCCGGGAATGCTCACGACCTTGCCGTCCTCGAGATCGGCCAGCGACGCGGCAACCACCTGGTCGACGCTCAGCCACATCGGCTTCGGGATCGAACTCATCTCGATGCCCGCCCGCTCGTGGAACTCGGTACGGATGAATCCCGGGCACAGCGCCTGGATCCGCACTCCCGTGCCGCCCAGCCCGTTCGCCAATCCCTCGGAGAACGAGATCACGTACGCCTTGCTCGCCGAATAGGTCGACCCGCGCCCGGACAGCAGGCCGGCGACGCTCGCCACATTGATGACGGTGCCGTTCGCCGACGCGATCATCGCGGGCAACGCGGCGCGGGTCAGCTGCATGACGGCGGTGACGTTCACGTCCAGCTGGGACTGCAACAGCTCCGGCGTCGCGGTCCAGAATTCGCCCGACGTGCCGAATCCGGCGTTGTTGACCAACACCTCGACACCCTTCCCGAGGCGCTGCGCCACTTCCTCGCGCCCGGACGCCGTTGCCAGATCGGCCTGCAGGATCTCGGATTCGGTGTCGAACAACGCCTTCATCTCGTCGGCGAGGGCCTGCAAGCGGGTCTCGTCGCGCGCGACGAGCACGAGGTCGTAACCGAGAGACGCGAACTTCCTCGCGAAACCGGCACCGAGCCCCGACGTCGGGCCGGTGACGAGGGCAACGGGTCGGGCGGAACTGGAGGGCGTCGACATACCGGTGACGGTAGCAAGGCGCTGCGCGCCCGTGCGCGGTTAGCGAGTCCCAGGACTCGTCACACACTCACGGGCGCGGAGCGCCTGGGGCCGGCCGGCTCGGGTCGTGGTGGCCGCGGTCGAGTCCACGCGGTTCGGTGACCGGGGGCAGGACGTGCAGAATGCCGGACAGCCGGGCGACGGCCTCGATGGCCGAATCCCATTCACGGCCGCTGCTGCCGATGGGCAGCGAACCGAGGGTCCACTCGCCCTCGCTCCACAGCATGTTCACGTGCGGCGGCACCGACTCGGTGAACGCCACCATGCGCTGATCGCAGACCCTGCGGGCAATCTCGAGGTCGGTGGCGAACACCACTCGCGGTCCGATGGCGCCGAGGAGCTCGAGGTCCGAGTCCTTCGGCGGCGGGGTCGACTTCAGGCGCAGGTCGATGTCGACGTCCGAACCCACCCGGCGGCGCACCGCGACGATGGTCGCGGTCTCCTCGAGGTCGAACAGAATGAACGTCTCGCCCCGGCGTTCGCCCTTCACCACATCGATGGCGCTGAGGTACTCCTGCTTGGCCAGCGCGGCCCGATGGAACTGGCCGGGCAGCTTCTCTTCGACGTTGTCGTACGTGTAGCCCTGGGCCTTGGCCCAGATCTGCCGCACGCGACCCGTCTGATCACGACGCGAGCGATCGAAATAGAGCAGCGCGCACGCGCCTGCGAGTGCGATCAACGCCAGTACGAACCACATTCCCGTCATCGGTGATCAGCCTAGCGAGTCGACGCCGTTACGAGGCGAAGCGGTACCCGGACACCCCGTGTCGGTTTTGCCCGGACCCATCGTCTCAGTTACCGCCGAGCTTCGGCAGCTCGGTGCTGATGATCGTCTCGGCCATCATCGTGCCGTTCTCGACCTTCGTTCCCTGCACCATCACGGTGAATCCGGGCTTCAGATCGGCGACCGTGGTGCCGTCGAGTGCGATCACGTTGGTCTGCGCGTTGGTCTGGACCGTCAACTGGGAACCGCCGAGGGCGTCGAGGGTGAGTGTGGACCCGTCGTTGGCGCTGATCGTTCCGAACGCGGCCCCGGCAGCGCCGATGGCCTCGCCGATTCCGCCGGGGAGTTGATCGAGCGGCGACTCCGACGTCGTCGACGGCGGCGGTGTCGTCGTCTTCGGCGGCGCGGTGGTGGCGGGCGGCCGGGACGTGGTCGGGCCCGCCGCCGTCGTGCTCGAGGAGTTGTTCGGCGCGGACGTGAAGAGGGCGACACCGAAGCCGATGACGGCGATCAGCAGCAACGCTGCCGCCGTGGCGGCGATCCACGTGCCGATCCGTCGGGGCTTCTTCTCCTCGGGACCCTCGGCGGGCGGCGCCTGGTATTGCGAGCCGGGGTACTGGGCGTTGGGGTACTGCCCCGTCGGATACCCGCCTTGGTACTGCTGGGCGGCGTAGGTCGGATACGCCTGCGTGGCGTTCGGCGGCGGAGCCTGCGGGTCGTACCGCGGATCGTAGGTCGGGTAGGCCTGCGTCGGATTGGGCTGGTTCTGCCCGTACGCCGCGGTCGGGTCGGACGTGTAGAACTGCTCGGTCGGCCCGGCTGCGGGATCCATGTGCTCGGTGCGCTGGTCGGGTGAGTCGAGGTGCTCGGTCGGCTGGTCCTGCCGCGACCAGGACTCTGTGCCGTCGGGTGTCCACGACTCCGTGCCGTCGTACGCGCGTTCCTGCGGGGTGCGCGGGTCGTCGGGGTTCGTCATGATCGGCCCCTCCCTCGGTTCGTCTGGCCGGTGTCCTGCGGTTACGGACGGTCCAGGGTAACGGCGAAACTTAAGACCTCGCTGTGAAAACACAGGTGAGTGGCACGGCGTGCGGGAGCACACCGTGCCACTCACGTGAGGGGTCAGCCGAGGACGAGCGCGTCCCCGGTCTCGGACACCTTCACGGGGACGGTGTCGCCGTCCTTGACGTCACCGGCGAGCAGCAGCTTCGCGAGCTGGTCGCCGATGGCCTGCTGGATCAGCCGGCGCAACGGCCTGGCCCCGTACATGGGGTCGTAGCCGCGGACGGCCAGCCAGAAGCGGGCCGAGTCGGACACGTCCAGCGTCAGCCGCCGCGCCGCGAGCCGGCGGGACAACTGGTCGAGCTGGATGTCGACGATGGACTCGAGCTGCTCTTCCGTGAGCGACTCGAAGATCACGACGTCGTCGAGCCGGTTGATGAACTCGGGCTTGAACGCGCGCCGCACCGCATCCATCACCTGCTCCCGTGATCCACCCGCACCGAGGTTGGACGTGAGGATCAGGATGGTGTTGCGGAAGTCGACCGTGCGGCCCTGACCGTCCGTCAACCGGCCTTCGTCGAGGACGGCGAGCAGGATGTCGAACACGTCGGGGTGCGCCTTCTCCACCTCGTCGAACAGCACCACCGTGTACGGACGCCGCCGCACAGCCTCGGTGAGCTGGCCGCCCGCCTCGTACCCGACGTATCCGGGCGGGGCGCCGACGAGCCGGGCCACCGAATGCTTCTCGCTGTATTCGGACATGTCGATGCGGACCATGGCGCGCTCGTCGTCGAACAGGAAGTCCGCGAGGGACTTCGCGAGCTCCGTCTTACCGACGCCGGTGGGTCCGAGGAACAGGAACGACCCGGTGGGCCGGTTGGGGTCCGCGACTCCGGCGCGGGCGCGGCGAACCGCATCCGACACGGCGACGACGGCCTCTTCCTGGCCGACGACCCGCTTGCCGAGTTCGGACTCCATCCGCAGCAGCTTGGCGGTCTCGCCCTCCATCATGCGGCCGGCGGGGATGCCGGTCCATGCCGCGACCACGTCTGCGACGTCGTCGGGACCCACTTCCTCCTTGAGCATGACGTCGCCGTCGGCGGCGGCACCCGACTCGCGGGCCGCCTGCTCGAGTTCCTTCTCGAGCTGCGGGATGCGGCCGTACCGCAGCTCCGCGGCCCGGCCGAGATCGCCGTCGCGTTCGGCGCGTTCCTCCTCGCCGCGCAGCGTCTCGAGCTGCTCCTTGACCCCGCGCACGGAGTCGATGGCCTGCTTCTCGTTCTGCCAGCGGGTGGTCAGCTGGTTGAGCTTCTCCCGTTCGTCGGCCAGTTCCTGCCGCAGCTTCTCGAGCCGGTCCTTCGACGCCGCGTCGGATTCCTTCTGCAGCGCCATCTCCTCGATCTCGAGGCGGCGGACGATGCGTTCGACGGTGTCGATCTCCTCGGGTCGCGAGTCGATCTCCATCCGCAGCCGGGACGCGGCCTCGTCGACGAGGTCGATCGCCTTGTCCGGCAGGAACCGGGACGTGATGTAGCGGTCGCTGAGCGTGGCGGCGGCGACGAGCGCGGAGTCGGTGATGCGCACACCGTGGTGCACCTCGTACCGCTCCTTGAGCCCGCGCAGGATGCCGACGGTGTCCTCGACGGACGGTTCGCCCACCAGCACCTGCTGGAAGCGACGCTCGAGGGCCGCGTCCTTCTCGATGTACTTGCGGTACTCGTCGAGCGTGGTCGCGCCGACGAGCCGCAGCTCGCCGCGGGCGAGCATCGGCTTGATCATGTTGCCTGCGTCCATCGCGGACTCACCGGTGGCACCCGCACCGACGATTGTGTGGAGCTCGTCGATGAACGTGATGACCTGACCGGCCGAGTTCTTGATGTCGTCGAGGACGGCCTTGAGCCGCTCCTCGAACTCGCCGCGGTACTTCGCGCCCGCGACCATCGATCCGAGGTCGAGGGAGATCACGGACTTGCCGCGCAGCGATTCGGGAACGTCGCCTGCGACGATGCGCTGGGCGAGTCCCTCGACGATGGCGGTCTTGCCGACACCGGGCTCGCCGATCAGCACCGGGTTGTTCTTGGTCCGGCGGCTGAGTACCTGCACGACGCGGCGGATCTCGTTGTCGCGGCCGATCACCGGGTCGAGCTTGCCGTTCCGGGCCAGGGCGGTGAGGTCGGTGGAGTACTTCTCGAGCGCCTGGTACGTCCCTTCCGGATCCGGGCTGGTGACGCGCGCACTGCCACGGACGGTGGTGAACGCGTCACGCAGCGCCTCAGGGGTGGCGCCGTGCCGCTTGAGCAGCCCGGCCACGTCCGACTCACCCGAGGCGAGTCCGACCATCAGGTGTTCCGTCGACACGTACTCGTCGTCGAGTTCGGTGGCGAGGTGCTGTGCTGCGGTGAGTGCGGCGAGGGCCTCACGGCCGAGCTGCGGTGTGGTGGTGGCACCCGTCGTCTTGGGCAGCCGGTCGACGAGATTCAGCGCTTCACGATGGACCACGGTGGGATCGACGCCGACCGCCTTGAGCAGCGGGGCGGCGATGCCGTCGGTCTGGTCGAGCAGGGCCACGAGCAGATGTGCGGGCCTGATGTCGGGGTTACCGGCCGACGACGCCGACTGGAGCGCAGCGGTCATCGCGGCCTGGGTCTTGGTGGTCGGATTGAACGAGTCCACTGTTCACCTCTTCTGGCGTTGTAGAGCGGTCCGCCGCCCGGGGCCGAGTGGCACGGGCGACGCTGTCATCTTCTTAACGCGCGAAGGGTTGAGTCTGTTCCGCTCAACTTTGAAAAGTTTTCCGCTACCCCATCATCTCGCCCCGCGACGCTTCGCGGGGCGAGATATCAGGCTTCGATCGCGGCCGCCATCATCGGCCAGGACGCGGAGAGGTCGTCGCGCCAGTACCCCCACGAATGCGTGCCGACCGGCCGGAGGTCGACCGTGGCGGGAATGTCGAGGGCGCGGAGCTTCTCCGCCAGCCGCATCGTGCAGTCGTTGGTGACGGCCTCGATGACACCGCCCACCACGACCTGCGACGCGAGGGCGCGGCGGTCGCCGCCGACGGTCCGGGCGTCGAGGGTGTCGTACGGCCCCGGCAACCCGCTGCCGTTGGAGATGTAGAGAGTGGTCCCGCGGAGCCTCTCGGCGTTGACGTACGGATCGTTCGCGGCCCACAGCGGATCGTCGGCCGCACCCCACATGTTCTCGGGGTTTCCGCCGAAGTCCGACACCGTGATCTCGACGAACCGGCGCGCCACCGGGTCGCTCGTCATCGCGCACCCGCTGTACGCCCCGACGCTCTGATACAGCCCGGGCTTGGAGATCGCGAGGTTGAGCACACTGGTGGCCGACATGGACAGCCCGGCGATGGCGTTCTTCCCGGTCGTCGCGAGCGCCGAGTCGACGATGGGCGGCAGTTCCTTCGTCAGGAACGTCTGCCACTTGTTCCGGCCGAGCTCGGGGTCGTCCTGCTTCCAGTCCGCGTAGTAACTGGACTGGCCACCGAACGGGATGACCACGTTGACATCCTTGTCGGAGAAGAACTTCTCGACGTCCGCCTTCTGCTCCCAGCCGAACTGCTCGGAGTTCCCCTCGACGCCGCCGAGCATGTAGACGGTAGGACGCTTCTCCGACGCGGCCCGGATGACCCGGACGGTGATGTCCTTGTCCATGGCCGTCGAGTGGATGGTGAAGTTCATCTGCGATTCGCCGACCGGGGTGACCTCGATCAACCGCGAACCGTCGGGCGCCTCGTCGACCGAGATCGACTCGATCGTCGTCCGGGGTTCCGCCGAGACGACGCTTCCGCCGCTGATCACCGTCAGCGTCACGGCCGCCACGACAGCGGCAGTCCGGCGAACCCGGACCGAACTGGACATCCCCGGACGAAACCGACCACGATCCCGCGCACAGCCAACTCTCATGGGCCCCCCTCGGTAACGCTGCCTGTTTACTGGATGCATCGTGCCTTGCCGGTGGTCACGGCGCGAGAGCGACCCACCGAAGAGCCGGGGTTTCACCCGAATCGGCCACTGCTGTGATCCAAAGGTCGCGCGAGTGACGGCTAGAATGCGGGTGTTCGAATCAACAGGCACGGAGGCAGGGGACGGCTTGACACGAGATTGCCTCGATCCGCTCGTGATTTCGCGTCTGCGCGCCAGCTTTTCGTCGATCGTGTCCACCGAACACGGACGCAACCGGCTCACCACCACGTTCTACGCCACCCTGTTCGCCGAACACCCCGAACTTCGCGCGCTCTTCCCGGCTGCGCTGGATCAGCAGGGTCACCGCCTGTTCCAGGCGCTGCAGTTCGTCATCGACAACCTCGACGACGAGGGCCGGATCCTCGGTTTCCTCAGCCAGCTCGGCCGCGACCACCGCAAGTACGGAGTCGAGGGCAGGCACTACTTCGCGTCGGGCAATGCGTTGCTCGTCGCGGTGCGGAGTTCCTTCACCCAAGCCATCTGGACGCCCTCGCTGACCGCGGCCTGGACGGAACTGCTCGACCTCCTCCTCCACACGATGGCCGACGCCGCGGACAACGACGACCTGCCCGCCGCGTGGGGCGCCACCGTGGTCGATCACGAACGCCGCCTCGACGACCTCGCGATCGTCCGCCTCGAGACCGACTCCCCCATCCCCTACGGTGCGGGACAGTACCTCAGCGTCCAGATCCCGCAGCGGCCCCGGATGTGGCGGTACCTGTCGCCGGCCATCCCCGCCAACCCGTACGGACAGCTCGAGTTCCACGTGCGCCGCGTGTCGGGCGGCTGGGTGAGTCCCGCCATCGTGAACGAGACGCAGGTGGGCGACCGCTGGCTGCTCAGCTCCCCGCTCGGCGGCCTCGAGGTCGACCGCGACAGCGGGCAGGACGTCCTGATGATCGGTTCGGGGACGGGCATCGCACCGCTGCGCGCCCAGGTGATGGAGATGGCGATGCGGTCGAACAATCCGCGGGTCCACATGTTCGTGGGCGGCAAGTACCCGTGCGATCTGTACGACATCGAGACCCTGTGGCACCTGTCGCTGAGCAATCCGTGGCTGACCGTGGTTCCCGTGTCCGAGGAGGACGAGGACCCGTGGTGGCACAGGAATCCCGCCCCGGAGGCGCCGCCGGGGTTGCATCAACGACTCCAGGGGCAGCTCGGCCGCGTCGTCGCCCGGTTCGGGTCGTGGGCGGACCGGCAGATCCAGATCTCCGGTTCGCCCGCGATGATCAAGACCACCGTGTACGCCTTGCAGGGCGGCGGTACTCCGCCCGAACTGATCCGGCACGACCCCCTGATCTAGTCGCGCCGCCCGTCCCCGCCCATCCGTTGTCCGGTTCGACCGTCGGGAGAGCATCACGCCATGCAAGCCACGCAGACCACCTGGACCAGCACCGTCGTCGAACATCACCGCCTGCGGCACGACCTCGCCGTGATCCGGCTCGTCGGTGACTACGTCCCGTTCGTGCCGGGGCAGTACGTGGACGTGAGCGTGCCCCAGAACCCGCGGCTGCTGCGCAGGCTCTCCCCCGCCCTGCCGCCGTCGCTGGACGGCAAGCTCGAATTCCACGTCCGGACGGTGCCCGGCGGCTGGGTCAGTGGCGACATCGTCACGGGGACCTCGCCCGGCGACCAGTGGCAGATCCTCGAACCCCGCGGCACGATGTCCGTCGACGGGGACGGGCCGGACGTCATCATGGTCGCTGGCGGCACCGGTCTGGCCCCCTTCCGGTCGATCCTGCTGGATCTGTCGCGCCGGCCGAATCCGCCGAGGGTGTTCCTGTTCACGGGCGATCGGACACCACGCGATCTCTATGCGTCCGACATGCTCTACCTGCTGCTGCAGGATCTGCCGTGGCTCACCGTCATTCCCGTGGTGGAGAACGTCGGAAATCCGGATTGGACCGACGAGTGGTACGAACGCACCAGAGTGGACGTGGGGTTCACCGAGGACGATCTCGTCGAGGGCTCACTGCCCGACGTCGTGACGTCCTACGGCGCGTTCACCGAGCACCAGGTGCTGGTGTGCGGTTCGGCGGCAATGGTCCGCGCCACCCTCGACCGTCTCCGGGACACCGGAACACCCACGGAGAACATTCAGTTCGACCCGTACTGAGGCATTCGGATCAGTAGGACGGGTCGTGCCGGATGTTCTCCGGCGGCGTGCCCGCCGCGTGCAGCCGGAACTTGGTGGTGTTGATCATCGCGTCGGAGCCGACGAGCTGGATGTCGCGCTCGGCCCACGTCCCGAAGTCGGCGACGACCTGCCCGACCTTGCCGGTCAGTCGTCGGTGCATACCGGGCAACGCGGCGCTGCTCGGGCCGGTGTACCACCACGGGTCCTCGTCCTCCTCGGTGACCGGGACGACGGTCAGCCAGGGATTCTGCTCCGCGAGCGCCCACAGGGTGCCCAGGTCGTAGAGGTCGCAGGGGTACCTGCCGGCGAAGAAGAGGTGGACGCGACGGTCCTGGCCGCGTTGCGACATCTGGAGGATCTGCGCGCGCAGCGGGGCGATGCCCGTCCCCGATCCGATCATGAGGATGTCGCGACCGTTGCCGTAGCGGACTCCGAGGTCGCCGAGCGGGGATCCGATCACCCACCGCTCGCCCACGAGGGTCTGGCTGACGATGGCGGGACTGACCCAGCCGCCCGACACCCGGCGGACGTGGAACTCGATGATGCCCTGGTCGTTGGCGGGGTTTGCCGGCGACAGGTACCGCCACATCCGGGGACGCGACGGCACCTGCACGCTCACGTACTGGCCGGCGGTGTAGGTCATCGGCTCGTCGAGTTGCAGGCGGACGATCGAGACGTCCTTGCGGACCTGGAGGTGCTCGATGACGGTCGCGCCCCACGCCGGCGGGCCGCTCTCGGCGTTGGCCGCATCCATCATGGTGGCGGCGACGACCGCGAGGACGTCGCGCCACGCCTGCTCGAGTTCGTCGGTCCACGGCTCGGTCGAGGGGAACTGCTCGACCGCGGCGATCAGGGAGTTGCCGACGGCGACGTAGTGCGCGTCCTCGATTCCGTACTTGCGATGGTCCCGGCCGAGCTGGGCGAGGTAGGCGAGGATCTGCCCGGACTCCTCCTCGAGTCGTTCGATCACGTACTGGACGGCGGAGATCAACCGGTCGCGTTGCTCGTCCATGGCCGCCGGGAAGAAGTCCCGGGAGTCGGGATACCGCGCGAACAGCAGGGCATAGAAGGACCGCGACAGAGTCTGGGGCCCGTCCGGCACCGCCGCGATAGCCTTGAAACTCGACCGGACCAGCGATATTGCCTGTGAATCCACCGCGCATCCTCGTCACCGACCGAACGCGGTCCTGCCGCGAAGTACTTGGGCAGACTATAGGCGCGGGCGCCACGCCGCAGACCAGGTCCCTTGTTTCCCGCCCCGCTCGTGCTATCCGACCGCTCGGTCTGCACTTTCCCAGTACCGGGAGCGCAGCGCCTTCTTGTCCAGTTTGCCGAGCGGGGTGAGCGGCAGTGTGTCGACGAAGTCGATCGACTTGGGGGCGTGCACCGATCCCTTCGCGGCCCGTACCCGTTCGACGAGTTCGGCGGCGTCGACCGTCTGCCCCGCCCGTAACACCACGCACGCCTTGACGGCCTCGCCCCACTTCTCGTCCGGGACCCCGACCACCGCGACCGAGCCGACGGCCGGGTGGGCCGAGATGACGTCCTCGATCTCCCGGGGGAACACGTTGAACCCGCCGGTGACGATCATGTCCTTCTTGCGGTCGACGATCGTCATGAATCCGTCCTTGTCCTTGCGGGCGACATCGCCCGTATGCAGCCAGCCGCCGCGGAACGCCTCGGCGGTTTCGTCGGGCTTCTTCCAATATCCCTTCATGACCAGCGGGCCGCGGACGCAGATCTCACCGAGCTCACCCTGCGGGACCTCGTTCAGGTCGTCGTCGAGCAGGGCGACGTTCAGCCAGGGCACGGGCCGCCCGCACGTCGCGAGCCGGCTGGGATCGTCCGCGAGGTGCTCTTCCTTCCGCAGCACCGCGATGGTCATTCCGCATTCGGTCTGGCCGTAGAACTGGAAGAAGATCTGGCCGAACTTCTCGATGCCCTCCTTCAACCGCGCCGGCGACATCGCCGAGGCGCCGTAGAACAGCGTCTGCAGGCTGGACACGTCCCGCTTCGGCAGGTCGGGGTGATCCATCAGCAGGTAGATCATGGTGGGGACGAGCATCGTGGCCGAGATCTTGTGCTTCTCGATCGCCTCGAGGACGGCACCGGGCTCGAACGCGGGCAGCACGATCAGCGCGCCACCACGCAGCAGGGTCGGGATGAAGAAAGCGGCTCCGGCGTGCGACAGCGGCGTGCAGATGAGGAAGCGCGGTTCGTCGGGCCACTGCCATTCGGCCATCTGGATCTGGTTGAGCGTCGCGCCGGACTGGTAGGAGCCGACGACGCCCTTCGGCTTGCCGGTCGTGCCGCCGGTGTAGACCATGCTGCTGTTGTCGTCGGCGGCCACGTCCGCCGCCCGTAGGCGTTGCGGGGTGAACGTCTCGGCGAGGGCGAGAATGTCGGTACCCACTTGGGACGGCCCCAACGACAACACGTTCTCGATCGACGGCGACTGCGCCACCAGTTCGGCGGCGCGCTCCTCGAAGGCGGTGGGATCGAAGATCAACGTCTGGATCTCGGCGTCGCCGACGATGTAGAGATGATCGTCGAGTGAGCCCATCGGGTTCAGCGCGCTGGCGCGGCATCCGGAGATCATGGTGGCGCCCATGCTGATGAGCACCTCGGGCCTGTTCTTGGACAGCATGGCGGTGCTCGTGCCCTTGCCGATTCCGAGCGAAGCCAGTGCCTGCGCAAAGCAACTGATCTGATCACGCATCTCACCGCCGGTGAGGACGACGTCGCCGAGGTAGAGCGCCGGCTTGTCGGAGTTGCGTTCCAGTGCAGTGATGAGGAGGTCTGCAGCGAAGGCGGGTCGATGCAGATCTGCGAACTCGTCGGTCATCTGTAATCCTTCTACTCCCGCGACGCCGAGGCGCGTGGTCCGGCGGCCTGGATTTCCTGTGTCCTGGGTCACCGACACCCTAACCGGAAACCTGCCAAACTGAAACCTGTTCCACTCGACAGACGGGTGCCGACGGCGACTCCGCGCCGGGGACACGTCCGATAACGTGAGGTCCATGAGTCCGCAGGACCGAACCGCAGAACGGATCTCGACCGCGGCGCGTAACGCGCACGTCTTCCTCGCGACGGCGGAATCCCTCACCGGCGGGCAGATCTCGTGCCTTCTCGGCGCGGCGCCCGCGTCCTCCGACTGGTACCGGGGCAGCGTGGTCGCGTATTCCAGCGAGGTGAAACACCGGGTGCTGAAGGTGCCGGACGGTCCCGTCGTCAGTGAGGCCAGTGCACGCGCGATGGCCGGAGCGGTCGCGGAACTGCTCGGAGCCGACATCGCCGTCGCGGTGACCGGTGCGGGCGGCCCCGACCCACAGGACGAGCAACCGCCGGGGACCGTCTGGTTCGGACTCTTCACCCACGGTCGCATCGACACCGAGATGCACCGATTCGACGGTGAACCGCAGGACGTCGTGGCCGCCACGACCGACCGCGCCCTGGAACTGCTCGAGCAGGCGCTGGCCTCCGTGCCCAGTCGTGTTTCTCCCCCGCTCGCGTAAATCTCCGAGAGTCGGGTAATCGTCCGAGCGGGCACCTCTACACCCGAGGAGGATTTCCGTGCCGAAGACCACCGACAGCGGCAAGCCGAAGAAGAGCGAGCTCCCCGAGACGCTGAAGAAGTCGTCCGAGAAGGCGCAGCGCACGTTCGCCAAGGTGTACGACTCCGCGATGGACCAGTACGGGGACGAGGAACGAGCGCATCGCGTCGCGTACGACGCCCTCAAGCACAGCTACGAGAAGGTCGGGGACCACTGGGAGGCCAAGGACGAGAAGGGCCCCTCCGACGAGCGCGCGAAGAGCGGCGGCCCGAACGCGTCCGGTGAGACGGCCGAGGGCGTCGATGCCAACGCGAGCAAGGACCACCTCATGCACATCGCGCAGAGGCTCGACATACACGGCCGGTCGACCATGACCAAGGACGAACTCGTCGACGCGATCGAGAAGGCGAACCGGAGAGCCCGATGAGAGCCGTGACGTGGCAGGGCAAACGGAAGGTCAGCGTCGACACCGTCCCCGACCCGGTGATCGAACAGAAGACCGACGCGATCGTCGAGATCACCACCACCAACATCTGCGGCTCCGACCTGCACCTGTACGAGGTGCTCGGCGCGTTCATGAACGAGGGCGACATCCTCGGTCACGAACCGATGGGCATCGTCCGGGAGGTGGGGTCCGAGGTGACCGACGTGAAGGTCGGCGACCGGGTGGTCATCCCCTTCCAGATATCCTGCGGCAGTTGCCACATGTGCGATCGGAAACTGTTCACCCAGTGTGAGGTCACCCAGATCCGGGACGAGGGCATGGGTGCGGCGCTGTTCGGGTATTCGAAACTGTACGGGAGCGTTCCCGGCGGCCAGGCCCAGTACCTTCGGGTGCCGCACGTGAAGAACACCCACATCACGGTTCCGGAGGGTCCACCGGATTCGCGTTTCGTGTACCTGTCCGACGTGCTGCCGACGGCATGGCAGGCCGTCGAGTACGCGGGGATACCCGACGGCGGTTCCGTCGTCGTTCTCGGGCTCGGGCCGATCGGCGACATGGCGGCACGCATCGCCGCGCACAAGGGTTTTCGTGTCATCGGCGTGGATCTCGTGCCCGAGCGCCTCGCCCGTGCGCAGGCGCGGCAGATCGAGACGGTCGATCTGAACGACGCCAAGGGCGAACTCGGCGACGTGATCCGGGAGATGACCGACGGCCGCGGCCCCGATTCCGTTATCGACGCCGTCGGCATGGAAGCGCACGGCTCCCCCGGCGCGAAATTTCTTCAGCAGGTCACGTCGTTCCTGCCCGATTCCATCGCGGGCCCGCTGATGTCGACAGCAGGCATCGACCGGCTCCACGCGCTGTACTCGGCCATCGACATCGTGCGGCGCGGCGGCACCCTCTCGCTCGTCGGGGTGTACGGCGGAATGGCCGACCCGATACCGATGCTCACCTTGTTCGACAAGCAGATTCAGCTGCGGATGGGGCAGGCCAACGTGAAGCGGTGGGTCCCGGACATCCTGCCGTTGCTCACCGACGCCGACCCCCTGGGGGTCGACACGTTCGCCACGCACGAACTGCCACTGGACCACGCGCCGCACGCGTACGAGATCTTCCAGAAGAAGGAAGACGGCGCTGTGAAGATTCTCCTGAAGCCGTAATGCCTTCTCTGTGGCTCGATCACGTCGCCGGGCACCGCGGTGCAGTCACCGGGCGGTCGTGGGACGAACGCGGACGGTACGACACCGTGGTGGTGGGAGCGGGGGTGACCGGCCTGACCCTCGGGTTGCTGCTCGCCCGCGCGGGACAGCACGTCGCCGTCGTGGAAGCCCGGACGATCGGGGCCGTCACGACAGGGAACACCACGGGCAAGGTCAGTGTGCTGCAAGGTACCCGGCTCGCCGAGATCGGCCGACGCCACGCGGTGCACATCCTGCGCTCGTACGTCGAGGGAAACCTGGAGGGCCAGCAGTGGCTGCTCCGGTACTGCCACGACCGCGAGATTCCCGTCGGCTCGGCACCGGATTTCACGTTCGCGCAGACCGAATCCGGCGTCGACGCGGTGCGCGCTCAGTACACGGCCGCCCGATCGGTGGGCCTGCCCGTGCGACTCGCGCGCGAACTCGAGATCCCGGTGCCCCACGTCGACGCCGTCACGCTCGACGACCAGGCGTTCCTGGATCCGATGCCCGTTCTCCACGCAGTGGCCCGCGACCTGATCACGCACGGCGGCGACGTGTTCGAGCACCGTCGCGTGACGTCGGTCCGGACGCTGGTGCGACTCCACGTCCTGTCGACGCCGGACGGCGACATCGAAGCTCGCCGCGTGGTTCTCGCGACGGGAACGCCGATCCTCGACCGCGGCGGATTCTTCGCCCGGCTGAAGGCGGAGCGATCGTACGCGGCGGCGTTCCGGGTACCGGGCGGTGCACCGGGGGGCATGTACCTGACCGCCGATCAGCCAACCCGGTCGTTGCGCCCGGCCGACGACGGTCGCGTTCTGGTCGTCGGCGGCAACGGCCACGACGTCGGCCGAAGCACGTCGCCGCAGGCCGCGGTCGACGATCTGCTGGCCTGGACCGGCCGTCATTTTCCCGGGGCGACGCCGACTCACCGCTGGTCGGCGCAGGACTACTCCTCGCTGAACGCGCTCCCCTACGTCGGCTCACTGGTTCCCGGCAGCGACGGCATTCTCGTCGCGACCGGCTACGGCAAGTGGGGACTCTCGAACGGCGTCGCCGCCGCTCTCGCGCTCGCCGGACGCATCCTGGGTGGCCACATGCGGTGGGCGGAGGCCTTCCAAAGCTATTCGCCGACGCAGCTTTTCGACCTCCCCGCGGCAGTGAAGGCGAACGGTGAGGTGGCGGTGGAGATGGCCGCGGGCTGGGGCGACGCACTCGTGGGGCGACAACGAGGGAAGGGCCGGGCCCGTATCGTGAGAGAGGGCCTGCTGCCCGTCGGCGAGTACACATCGAACGGTCACACCGACCGCGTATGCGCCGTCTGCCCGCACCTCGGTGGTGTGCTCCGCTGGAACGATGCGGAGGCGTCGTGGGACTGCCCGCTGCACGGGTCCCGATTCACTGCCGGCGGAACACTTCTCGAGGGCCCCGCAACCACCGATCTCCGACGACTCTGATTGCCGATTGACCCCGGGCCTCCCGGGTACCCGTCGCCTGTACTCACGAGAGGAAGGAATTGCCCATGACATCGGCACAGACACTTCGCGGCCGGAAGGTCGCGATCCTGGCCACCGACGGCGTCGAGGAAGTCGAACTCGTCGAACCCCGGAAGGCCGTGGAGGACGCCGGCGCGGAGGTTCGGCTGATCTCGTTGTCCCCCGGCAAGATCCAGGCCATGAATGCGGATGTGAACGCGGCAGGAACCTATGCCGTCGACGCAGTTGTCGGCGACGTGTCCGTCGCCGACTTCGACGCACTGATCCTGCCCGGGGGCACCACGAATCCCGACCACCTCCGGATGGACGAGTCGGCCGTCGCCTTCGTCCGGAACTTCGTCGATTCGGGCAAACCGGTGGGCGTGATCTGCCACGGACCGTGGACGTTGGTCGAGGCCGACGTCGTCCGCGGCCGCACTCTCACGTCGTATCCCAGTGTGCGCACCGATATCCGCAACGCCGGCGGAAACGTCGTCGACGAGGAAGTGGTGGTCGACAACGGATTGGTATCGAGCCGCAACCCCGACGACCTGCCCGCGTTCTGCGCGAAGATCGTCGAGGAATTCGCCGAGGGCCGCCACCCGCAGTGACATCGGCGGGCCCGGTCAGCCGGAATCCGGGACCGTCACCACCACGCGGGTGCCCGCCCCGGGTGAGGACGTGACGTCGAAGGTGCCGCCGAGGCTTTCGACCCGCACGATGTGCGACGCCAGTCCGATGTGCCCCTGCGCCACCCGTTCCGGGACGACGGCCGGATCGAATCCGGCGCCGTCGTCGGCGACCGTCAGCGTGGTCCGCCCGCCGGCGCGGGTGAGTGCGAGTTCGATCGTGGTGGCGCGGGCGTGTTTGGTCACGTTGGTGAGCAGTTCCCGCGCCACCCGGTAGAGCAGCTCCTGGCTGTCGGGGTGACCGACGTCGTCGAGGCTCACCGACATCTCGAACCCCCGCCGGGCGTAGAGATCCGCGAGTTCCCGCAGCGCCGCGGTGAGACCCAGCTGCGCGAGGACCTGCGGATGCAGTGTGGTGACGGTGGACCGCAATTGTGCCGCGGTCTCGCGGAGGGCGGACTCGGCGGCGACGAGCATGTCGTCCGGGTTCCGCTCCAGCGCCTCCTCCACGTCCAGCCGGGCGGCCAGCACATTCTGCAGGGGCCCGTCGTGCAGGTCCTCGGCCAGTTGCCGTCGCTCGCGTTCCTCGGCACCCATCGATTCGGCGATCAGCTGCCTGCGCACATCCATCAGCGAGATCACCGTCGCAGAGCGCCGGACCAGCACGTACGACAATGCGGTCGTCGCGGCCGCGAGCCACAACAGGAAACCGAAGTAGAGGTACACCTCGTCGGGGAAGCCGACTGCGTCGTCGCGCTTGGAGTAGACGATCCACACCACCTGGTACCCGACGGCGGTGCAGACGCCGACGATCGCCGTCAGCCGCGGCCGGTACTGGAACGCCACCGAGATCGGCAACAGGAAGAACACCGGGAGCAGCACCGACGTCGCGCCGCCGGAGACGACACACAACGCCACCACCGCGGTGACGTCCGCGGCCGTGGACACCCAGCCCGCCCATGGTCCGACGTCCCGCACCAGGACGAAGATCAGCCAGCCGAGCGCGACCGCCGCGTACCCGATCAGCAGGCCCGCGAAGACGTCGGGTTGCCAGTGCGTCACGCGGATCACCGGCCCGAGCAGCGCCATCAGTCCGATCAGCGGTAACCGGAGAATCGCGGTCACCCGGACCGCCTCGGTGCTGTAGCGACGAACTACGCGACTCTGGGACGGATGCGGCACGTCACTCCAGCAAGCCGCGTCGCATCGCCTCGGCCACCGCGGCCGCGCGGTCGCTCACCCCGAGCTTCTCGTAGAGACGCTGGACATGGGTCTTGACCGTCGACGGCGCCAGATACAGCTCACCGGCGATCGTGGGAATGCTCTGGCCGCGCGCAATGAGCGCCAGCACTTCCTTCTCCCGACCACTCAGCACCGGCCCGACCGGTTCACTGCGACGACGCACCTCGCCGGCCAGTCCGACGGCGAGGGAGGCGGGGAGGACGTCGCGGCCCTGAGCGCAGTCGAGGACGGCTTTCACGATCTCCGCCCGGGTCGACTCCTTCGGCAGGAACCCCGCCGCCCCCTCCTGCAACGCGTGGTAGACGATCGCGGACTCGTCGTGCGCCGAGAGCAGCAACACACGTGTGGCGAGTTCGGCTCGTCGCACGGCCGCCGCCACCTGGGAACCGTCCAGCTCCGGCATCCGGTAGTCGAGCAGTGCGACGTCGGGGGCGAGTTCGCGGATCAGGGCGAGCGCGGCCGCGCCGTCGTCCGCCTCGCCGACCACCTCGATGTCGCCACTCGCGAGGAGCGCACGGACGACACCGTCCCGAAAGATCGGGTGGTCGTCGCCAACCACGACCCGCACGGCACTCACGGCGCGGTCCGATGCGAAGCGACTCCGGCGAAGTCCATTGCTCACTTTCTCACGAGAGCAGGCCCGCGCGGAGCACTTCGCGGCGCCGGTGTCCCCCGATCGGTGGACACCGGATTCATCCCGCCCTCGGTCCTGTCGGTGGACAGACGACGGCGCACATTCGCGACATAGTTGGTGCACACCGGAAAACGGGGCCATCGGAAATCGAAACCCCCACGGCCCCAGACGTTCCACCCCCCCGAAGCGTCAGAACTCAGGAGAAGCCATCATGCGCACCACCGCCCGCCGCCGCATCGCCCTCTTCATCGCCCTGCCCGCCACCGCACTGGCTGTCACCGGACTCGCCGTTGCGGCCGCCGGGACGGCCACCGCCGGAACGATGCCGACGTCGGGACCCACGATCGCGATGACGATCAGCAACGACACCGACCTGCCGATGGTCCTCCAAGGGTGGTCGAACCCGTACGGGCAGTGGATTCAGGCGCCGTCGGACTACCTCGCCCCGCACAGCAGCCAGATCGTGAAGGCATACTCCACCGACCCGAACGGCGTCGAGGTGGACGCCACCTACTCGCTTCCCGGTGGCGCCCAGGCCGTGTTCCGCGCCGACAACTACAACAACACGACCGACGTGGACGGAACTCGCGTCGACGCCAACTACGGCCACGCCTACGGCATCAGCAGCTGGATCGACTCGGGCTACCCGAACATGAACGCCGGTTACCACCTGTACGGACACCCCTGACAGACGATCCCGACCATCCACTGAACACTCGAAGAAAGCCGGAGAACATGATCATGCACGTCACCGAGACCCCCACCCCGACGGTCTCCCGCACGATGTGGACCACCGAGGAGATCAAGGCGCGTCTCGAGGAGATGAACATTCCGCGCTCACGTACTCGCCGCGGGCCCCGCTGGGGAAACCGCGACCGATAAGCCGGGGGTTGGGGCCCGATGTCGCACTGGTTCACTCCGACAGAACCAGTGCGACATCGGTTCGGTTCACCCGGATGTTCGCCGGGTCAGCGCTGGTGTCGCGGCTTCCACACGACGAGCGCGTTGCTCCGCGGGATCGGCACGAGGTCGCGCCGGTAACCGGCGTGAATCTTCGCGACCTCCTCGGCCAGCTCACGGACCCGGTGCTGCAGAGCCTCCACCTGGTTGGTGAGTTCGATGATCCGCTTGATCCCGGCGAGGTTGACACCCTCGTCCTGCGAGAGGCGTTGCACCTCGCGGAGCAGCGCCACATCCCGCGGCGAGTATCGGCGCCCGCCACCGGACGTGCGGTGCGGGGTGACGAGACCGAGCCGGTCGTAGGTGCGCAACGTCTGGGCATGCATGCCGGCGAGTTCCGCGGCCACCGAGATCACGAAGATCTGGGCGTCCGGATCAACCGCGGTCTCGCGTGGATCCTGGGTCGTATCGCTCATCAGGCACCCGCCCACCCGGCCCTGGGATCGAATCCGCTGGCCTTCTCTGCTTCCAGATAGGTCTTCAGTGCTTCGGTGGCCGGGTCGTCGAGCTTCTGCGGAACGGCGACCTTGACCGTGACCAGCAGGTCACCGGCGCCACCGGCGCGCTTGGGAACGCCTCGGCCGCGTACACGCAGGACCCGGCCGTCGGCCGTGCCCGCCGGAATCTTCACACCGACACGCCCCTCCAAAGTGGGGACGGAGGCGGTGGTTCCGAGCACGAGCTCACCGTAGCTGACGGGGACGACGAGCGTGAGGTCGTCGCCGTTACGGCCGAACACCTTGTCGGGACGCACCCGGACCGTGACGAACAGGTCGCCGGACGGCGCGCCGCGCAGGCCCGCCTCGCCCTGGCCTGCCAGCCGGATCTTCTGTCCGTCGCTGACACCAGCGGGGACGCGGACGGTGATGGTGCGGGTCCGGTTGGTGACCCCGTTGCCGTGGCACACCTCGCACGGCGAGTCGATGATCGAGCCGGTACCGCGGCAGTCGTCGCACGGCTCACTGAACCCGAACGCGCCCTGGTTGCGGCTGACGATTCCGGTTCCGTTGCAGCGCGGGCAGACTCGCGGGCTGGTTCCCGGCTTGGCACCGCTGCCGTGGCAGGTGGTACACGGCGACGGGCTGGTCAGTCGCAGCGGCACCGTGACACCCAGCGTGGCTTCGCGGAATTCGAGGGTCGTCTCCGTCTCGACGTCGCTGCCACGACGGGGACGGTTGGTCGTGCGGGTCGCGCCGCCACCACCGGCGCCGCGATTGAACAGGCCACCGAAGATGTCGCCGAGGCCGCCGTCACCGGCCGCCGCGCCGCCGCCACCGAACAGGTCGTTGATGTCGAATCCGCCCTGGCCGAAACCGCCCGCTCCCGGGTTGAATCCGCCGCCGCCCTGACCGAACCCGCCGCTCGCGAACAGCCGCCGGGCCTCGTCGTATTCCTTGCGCTTGGCAGGATCCGAGAGCACGGCGTGTGCTTCGCTGACGGACTTGAAACGCTCCTCGGCCTTCGTGTCGCCGGGGTTCGCGTCGGGATGAAGGTCGCGGGCGAGCTTGCGGTACGCCTTCTTGATCTCGTCCGCGGATGCGTGGGACGAGACGCCCAGCTCCTTGTAGAAGTCCTTTTCGATCCACTCCCGCTGGCTCACTGGGCGTCTCCTCCTCTCGCTCTTACTCTTGTTCCGACTCGGCGGGCTTCGCCGCCTCGTCGGAGGTGTTCGCGCCGTCATCGCCGGCGCGGTCGATCACAGCTACCATCGCATGCCGCAGGACGCGATCACCGAATTTGTAGCCCTTTCGCATCACCGTGCCGAGAACGGGGTCGTGACCCTCGCCCTCGTGCTGCACTGCCTCGTGCAGCGCCGGATCGAATGCGTCGCCCTCGGCACCGAACTCGCTCAGGCCGAGCGAGGTGAGGGTGCCGGTGAGCTTGTCTGCCACACCCTTCAGCGGCCCCGAGTCGAGGTCGCCGTGGCTGCGTGCACGGTCGAGGTCGTCCAGCACCGCGATGAGCTCACCGACGACGGACGCCTTGGCGTTCGCGATGTCGGCCTGCTTGTCGCGCTGGACACGGCGGCGGTAGTTGGCGTACTCCGCCTGCAGTCGCTGCAGGTCGGCGGTGCGCTCCGCCAACTCGTCCGTCTCCGGAGCTGCCGTCGCCGGCAGGTCCCCTTCGTCCACCGAGCCGGGCTGCGGGGCGGCAGCGGTGCCCGCGAGGGGCTCCACTACCGGCTCCGCGTCCCGTGTCCGACCGGTCTCGGGGTCGATCTTCCGCTTGTCCACGAAAGTGACCGGTTCCTGCTCGGTGTTGTCGGACGTCACTTCTTCTCCGAGTCGGACGGCTCGTCCACGACCTCGGCGTCGACGACGTCGTCGGCACCACTCGCGCCGGAGCCGTCGGTGTTGGCGGCTTCCTCAGCGGCACTGGCTTCGTAGATCGCCTGGCCGAGGGCCTGCGACTCGGTGGCCAGCTTCTCGACCGCGGTCTTCACGGCCGCGATGTCGGTGCCTGCGAGAGCGTCGTTGGCTTCCTTGATGGCAGCCTCGACCTTCTCCTTGACGTCGGCGGGCACCTTGTCCTCGTTGTCCTTGATGAACTTCTCGGTCTGGTGCACCAGCGACTCGGCCTGGTTGCGAACCTCGGCCTCCTCGCGGCGGGCCTTGTCCTCCTCGGCGTGAGCCTCGGCGTCCTTGACCATCCGCTCGATCTCTTCCTTGGACAGACCGGAGCCGTCCTGGATCTTGATCGTGTTCTCCTTGCCCGTGCCCTTGTCCTTGGCGGTCACGTGCACGATGCCGTTGGCGTCGATGTCGAAGGTGACCTCGATCTGCGGCACGCCACGCGGGGCGGGCGGCAGGTCGGCCAGCTCGAACGAGCCGAGCAGCTTGTTGTGCGAGGCGATTTCGCGCTCACCCTGGAACACCTGGATCTGCACCGAGGGCTGGTTGTCGTCGGCCGTGGTGAAGGTCTCGGAACGCTTGGTCGGGATGGTGGTGTTGCGCTCGATGAGCTTGGTCATCACGCCACCCTTGGTCTCGATGCCGAGGGACAGCGGGGTGACGTCGAGGAGCAGCACGTCCTTGACCTCGCCCTTGAGGACGCCGGCCTGCAGGGCGGCGCCGACGGCGACGACCTCGTCCGGGTTGACGCCCTTGTTGGGCTCACGGCCACCGGTCAGCTCGCGCACCAGATCGGAGACGGCGGGCATACGGGTGGAACCACCGACGAGCACGACGTGGTCGATGTCCTTGACGGCGATGCCGCTGTCCTTGATCACGGCCTGGAACGGCGCGCGGGTGCGGTCGAGGAGATCGGAGGTGATCTTCTGGAACTCGCTGCGGGACAACTGCTCGTCGAGGAACAGCGGGTTCTTGTCCGCGTCGACGGTGATGTAGGGCAGGTTGATCGACGTGCTCTGCGAGGAGCTCAGTTCGATCTTGGCCTTCTCGGCAGCCTCACGGAGACGCTGCAGGGCCATCTTGTCCTTGGTCAGATCGATGCCGTTCTGAGCCTTGAACTTGTCGACGAGCCACGTGACGATGCGCTCGTCCCAGTCGTCACCACCGAGGTGGTTGTCGCCGGACGTGGCGCGAACCTCGACGACGCCGTCGCCGATTTCGAGCAGCGAGACGTCGAAAGTGCCGCCACCGAGGTCGAAGACCAGGATGGTCTGTTCCTTGTCGCCCTTGTCGAGGCCGTAGGCCAGGGCGGCCGCGGTGGGCTCGTTGACGATGCGCAGGACGTTGAGTCCGGCGATCTGGCCGGCTTCCTTCGTGGCCTGACGCTGGGCGTCCTCGAAGTACGCGGGGACGGTGATCACGGCGTCCGTGATGTCCTCACCCAGGTACGCCTCGGCGTCGCGCTTCAGCTTCATGAGCGTGCGCGCGCTGATCTCCTGGGGCGTGTACTTCTTGCCGTCGATCTCCACGTTCCAGTCGGTGCCGATGTGGCGCTTGACGGAGCGGATGGTGCGGTCGACGTTGGTGACGGCCTGGTTCTTGGCGGGCTGGCCGACCAGCACCTCACCGTTCTTGGCGAAGGCGACGATCGACGGGGTGGTGCGTGAACCTTCGGCGTTGGCGACCACTACGGGCTCGCCGCCCTCCAGCACAGACACGACCGAGTTCGTTGTACCGAGGTCGATACCGACGGCACGAGCCATAGTGTTCCTCACTTTCGTTTTGCAGTCCTGTGGGCAGGTTATTCATGACTGAACTGCGATGTTGGCGCTTGATGAGCGCCCTCCGCTCAAGTTTGCACTCCGACACCGTCGGGAGTCAATTCGAACTTGAGTCTTGCACGCTCAATCTTGTCGTAAGGCTCAACGGAGGGGTGCGGAGATTTGTTCCCGGGTGCCCACACTTTTTTCGGCGCCTTGTTTCGGCGCCTTGTTTCGGCGCCTTGCTTCGGTGCCTTGCTTCGGCGCGGACCCGCGCGTCGGCACGCCACGGTACGGCAGGTCGATAGGATCGCAGCGTGACGACACCCGAACAGCCGCCACGCCGGCCGGAACCGCCGCGACCCGTACCGCCGCGTCCGGAGTTCGCGGTCACCCCGCTGCGCGCAGCCCCCACCGATGCCACCCCGAAGGCGGTCGCGGTGTCGCTGTCCGCCTGGGTGGGATCGTTCGTCGTTCTCGCCGGAATCGCCGGGGCCATCGCGCTCGACCTCGGCGCGGTACGCGACGCCCTCGAGTCATCGGTGGCCGCGGACAATCCCGGGGACTCCGCGACGGACATCACCGACACGGTGAACCTGACGCTGATCGGCAGCGGCGCCATCGCCGTCGTCCTGATCCTCCTCGGGCTGCTGGGGATACAGCTCCTGCGCGCCCGGAAACCGGCGGGCCAGATCACCCTCGCCGTCGTCGGCGTCCTCAGTGTCGCCGGCGGGGTGGGCCTGTGGATCCTGCTGTCCGACGCCGGTGACGCGACCGCCGGTGTGCTGCAGTGGGCGCCGCTCGCCTACAGCGCCCTCGTCGCGGTGGGAGTGCTCGCCCTGTTCGCCCCCGGGGTGTCCACGTGGCTGCACCGGAGTCGCTGAGACTCTCACTTGGCACGCGTCGGTGGCGGGGAAAGTGTTCCGGGCAGGTTGTCGTCCGGTGCGAGCAAGGGAACCGTCAGGGCTCGCCCGAATTCCATCCGCCCGCCGGTGTCGATCTCGGCGGCGGTCGAGGCGTATGCGAACGTGCCGACTCCCACTGTGACGGCGACGAGAACGGGCGACACCATGCCCCCGAGAACGCGGGGCCATACGCGTCGGCGCGAGGGCCGGGGTGCCGGTCCCGGCGAGTCGAAGTTCATACGAGAATCCTTCGCGGCGGGAGCTTTCCGCACATCCAGGAAGGCACCCAACTTGGACCCCGAGAAAAACCCTGAGAAGGCCTTCCTAATGAGGACCGTTTCTGACCTCAATCGCCCCTATCGTTCTTCTCATGACCACTTCGCAGAAGTCCCCGGCCACCGGTGAGCGCGCCGACCTCCTCCAAATCCTGCAGGAGCAGCGAGCCACCCTGTTGATCACCGTCCGCGGCATCGACGACGAACAGGCACGGCAGCGCTCGACCGTCAGCGACCTGACGCTCGGCGGACTGATCAAGCACGTGTCCCACACGGAAAAGCACTGGGTCGAAACCATTCTCGAACCCGACGAGAACGCGGAGTTCGACATGGAGTGGGCGATGGAGAAGTACTACATGCGGGACGACGAAACCCTCGAGGGACTGCTGGCCGAGTACGCCGAGGTGGCCCGCGCGACCGAGGCCGCCGTGGCCGGACTCGACGACCTGGACGTGCTCGTCCCCCTGCCCACCGCACCCTGGGCGCCCGACCGGCAGTGGTGGACGGTCCGTCGCACCCTGCTCCACATCATCCGGGAGACCGGCCACCACTCCGGTCACGCCGACATCATCCGGGAATCCCTCGACGGCGGAAACACCACCATGCAGATGGGCGCCGACGCCGGCATGGAGTTCTGACCGGCGGCGAGAACAGACGAAAACACCTCACCGGGTTCGGGTTCCGGTGAGGTGTTCTCTTCTCAGCGTGTGGCGTTTCGAGTGTTGACGGGCCTCCTGCGGTTCAACCTTTTCGCCGACTGGTGAGAACTATGGTGCCCCGATCCGGGGGCTCCGGCTACCTACCCCAGGGTGCATGTTGCCCACCTGCTGCTGCGGTTACGCCTCCGCCGTGACGGAGAGCACGACCACGTCGTCGGGGAACGACGCGGGTGTCTGCAGACCCACCACCGCGAGGGCCCGGCCCGTCATCGAGATGCCGGGAACCTCGCTTCCCGCGGACAGTCCGTCGGCTCGTCCGCCGCCGGGTGCGGTGGTGATGGTCGGCTGGTCGTGTGGGGGCACGTTAAACCACGCGGGCGGTTTCAGGCCCTCGTCCGGTTCACCGGCGAAGACGGGACGCACCCGGTAGCGTCGGTCGGGGTCGAGCCCGGGCAGCGTGAACCTGCCGCGCGGTGACACCTCGGAGCGCCCCACGTACGCGAGGAAGAACAGCGCCTCCGCCCGGTCCTGCGCGACGGCGCCGTAGACGAGCAGGGTCGGGTCGATTTCGTCGGCGCGCACCATCGTTCCCGTGTGCAGGAGTTCACGGTGCCGCTTGTACAGGTCGATCCACACGGCGAGCTGTGCGTTCTCGTCGTCGGTGGCGGTCGCGAGGTCCCACTCGATCCCGAGGTGACCGTAGAGCGCCGTCCCCGCCCGGAACGACAGGCGGTGGTATCGGCCCGTCGTGTGCGAGATGCCGGACGCGATGTGCGAGCCGAGCAGCTCAGGGGGAAGCAGCTGCATCGTCCACCGGTTCATCTGCTGGCGCTCGAGCGGGTCGATGCAGTCCGAGACCCAGACGCGGTCGGTGCGTTCGAGGATGCCGAGGTCCACCCGCGCTCCTCCCGACGAGCAGGATTCGATCTCCAGTCCGGGGAAGCGGCGCTTCAGTTCATCCATCAGCCGATAGGTGGCGAGAGTCTGGTCGTGGACGCCGGCGCGCCCGTGCGGTGCGGTGCCCGCGTCGATCAGGTCGCGGTTGTGGTCCCATTTGATGTAGGCGATGTCGTACTCGCGGAGGATCGCGGACATCCGCTCGAGGATGTGGTCGTACGCCTCGGGGATCCCCAGGTTGAGCACCTGCTGGTTCCGGGACGGCACGGGTGTCCGCCCGCCGGTCGCCATCACCCACTCGGGATGTTCCCGCGCGAGGTCGGAATCGAGGTTGATCATCTCCGGTTCGAACCACAGGCCGAACTCCATGCCGAGGGAACGGACGTGATCGACGATCGGATGCAGACCGTCCGGCCACACCGTTTCATCGACGTGCCAGTCCCCCAGTCCCGCCAGATCGTTGCGCCGGTACCTGAACCAGCCGTCGTCGAGCACATAACGTTCGACGCCGAGCTTTGCCGCGCGATCCGCCAGGTCCGTCAACCGGGCCAGGTCGTGGTCGAAGTAGACCGCCTCCCACACGTTGATCGTGACCGGGCGCGCGCGCCGCGGGTGCGTGGGGCGCGACCGGAGATAGTTGTGGAAGCGATGCGCCTGGTCGTCGAGCCCGTCGCCATAGGCGCCGTAGATCCAGGGCGTTTCGTAGCTCTCGCCGTCCGCCAGCCGTACCTCGCCGGGCAGGAGTAGTTCCCCGCCGCCGACCACCTGGAAACCGGTGAAGAGACGTTCGGCGTAGTGGCGGTGGTTGCCGCTGAACGCGACGTGGGTGCCCCACACCTCGCCGCGCGCGAGACCGAAACCGGGTACGCCGACGGAGAGCACCGTCGCGGCGTCCGGGCCGGTGCGACCCTTGCGCCCTTCCCGTTCGTGGATCCCGACGGTGAGCTCGCTGCGCTGCGGGACGCGTTCCTTCCCCCATCGGCCGGCGAAGTCGAGGATTTCCCGCGCCTGCGGCGGGACCGGGAACGCGAGCTGGAGGTCGTCGAGAAAATAGAAGGAGTCGCCCGCGTTCGTGACCTCGGCGCGCGCCCTCAGGAGGCCGCTCGGCAGCAGTTCGATGTCGAGGACCAGACCGAGATCGGCGACCGTGTCGTGCGCCGTGACCCGGACTCTGCCCGCACCGGCCGAGACGAGTCCCGACCGGTGCTCGGCTCCGTCGACCGTGAGCGTGGTGGTCGTGAACAGCGGCGACCAGTCGGCGCCATCGCGATGCCCCGCGATCCCGGGTTTCCCCACCCACCCGGTGTGGTGTTCGGGGAGTATCGACAGCCGCACCGGGAGATCGACCACGTTGCCCGCCGGGGGCTCGATGTTCGCCTGCGCCAGGGCTTCGACGTCGACGAGGTTCAGAGCGTCGAGCGCCGCACCCCAGTGCACGATCGCCGGCAACCGTCCCCCGGTGAGGTCGAGCACGACGGACACACCGCCGGCGGTGAGGTGGACGTACGCGTGCGGTGGAGTCGCACTCACTTGTTGGCTCCCATCGTCAGTCCGGAAACGAAATGCCGCTGCAGCGCGACGAATACGAGCACCGTCGGCAATGCGACGAGCACCGATCCGGCGGCGAGCAGGTTGGTGTCGGTGAAGAAGCTGCCCTGCAGATTCTGCAGCGCGGTGGTGACCGGCAGCTTGTCGCCACTGACCATCAACGCGAGAGCCCAAAAGAAATCGTTGTAAATCCAGGTGATCATGAGCGTCGCGAGCGCAGCCAGGGCAGGGCGGCACAGCGGGAGCACCACCTGCCAGTACTGGCGGAACAGCCCGGCGCCGTCCACGGTCGCCGCCTCGAGCAGTTCCGGCGGAACCGTCTTCATGTAATTGCTCAGCACGAACACGCAGAACCCGGTCTGGAACGCGACGTGCACCAGGATCAGTCCCCAGTAGCTGTCGTACAGCGAGCCCGACGAACTCATCCAGTACGGCAACGGAATCGCGTTGTACAGACGGAACAACGGGGTCAGCAGCGTCTGCTGCGGCAGCAGATTGCCCGCGATGAACACCGCCAGCATGATCACGTTGAGCTTCCACGGGAACCGGGCGAGCACGAATGCCGCCATCGACCCGATGAACAGGATCAGCAGCACCGCCGGGATGGTGATGAGCATCGAGTTGAGGAAGTAGTGCGGGATTCCGCCAACCTCCCACGACTCGGTGTAATTGCTGAGCGTGAATCCGCCGACCGACAGGTAGCCATGGGTGAGGACGTAGTCGTAGTCGCGAAACGAGTTGTAGAGCGCCCACAGGAGCGGGAAGATCCACAGCAACGCCAGGGCGGTGAGCAGGAGGTACATCGCCGCGTGCGCGGTACTCAGCCGGCGCCGGTTGGCGACCGCGGCCTTGTTGCGGGGCCCGGTCCGGTCGACGGGCGCACTGTGGTCGGCGAGGGGTGTCGTCATGGTCATCAGTCGTCGCTCCGCATCACGATCCAGAGATAGAGGGCAATGAATACCAGCGAGATCACCAGCATGATCGTCGCCAGGGCCGAACCGAATCCGACCCGGCCCGCCTCGCCCACCACGTTGGCGGTGACGAGGGCGGAGATGAGTTCGAGTCCGTTGCGGCCCTTGTTGATCACCCACACGAGGTCGAAGGCGCGCAGGGCCTCGATGACGGTGATGACGATGATCAGCAGGTTGGTGGGCTTCATCAGGGGGAACACGATCCGGAAGAACGTGCGGATCGGGCCGGCGCCGTCCATGAGCGCCGCCTCGCGCACCGACGGGTCGATAGCCTTGAGGCCCGCCAAGTACAGCAACATGATGTAGCCGGTATGCCGCCAGCTCGCGGCGACCATGACGGCCCAGATGTTGACGTCGGGGTCGCCGAGCCAGTCGACGTCCGTGCCGAGGATGGTGTTGAGCACTCCGCCGTCGGTGGCGTAGATCAGTTGCCACACGAATCCGACCAGTGCCATCGACAACACCACCGGGATGTAGAAGATGCTCTGGTACAGCCGGCTTCCCTTCAGGCCCCGGTCGAGCAGAACGGCGAGGAAGATGCCGAGGATCGTCGGGAAGACGAACAGGAACGCCAGCCAGAGGACGTTGTTATGGAGGGCCTGCTGGAACGGTGGGTACGCCTGGACGGCGTCGACGTAGTTCTGCGGGCCGATCCACTCGATGGTGGACGTGCCGCCGATGCCGTCCCAGCGTGCGAACGACAGGATCACCGTGAACACGGTGGGAATCCACACCAGCCCGATCACGATCGCGGCGGGCAGCCCGAGCATGACGGCGATGGTCCACCGGTCACCCCGGCTGCGCCGGACCTTCGGCGCCGGGATCCTGGGTTCGGTTCCGGCCTGGGGAGGAACTGTGCTGGTCATGAATTCACCTGACCTGTCGGGACGGCGATGGTGGTCGTTGTCTTCTCGTGTGCGCTCATTGCCCGAACACCGCCGCCTTCTGACGCTCGATACTGCGGACCAGACCGTCGACGTCGTTCGGGTTGCCCAGGAACTGCTGCATCGCCGGGATCATCACGACGGACGCGAAGTCGGGGCGGGTGTCCCGGTCGAGGAACTGGGTGATGGACCCCGCACCCTGGACGAGGGCGGCCGACTTCTGCACGAGCGGAGGGAAACTCGACAGATCGGCGTCACGGTGCGCGGGTATCGCCTGCGGGTCCTGCTTCGCGTACGCGACCGCGGGCGCGGCTTCGGTGAGGAAGGAGAGGAACTGCTCGGCGCCCGCGCGGTTGCGGGGGTCCTTGCGCATCATGAATCCGTCCATGGGCGCCTCCACCGCCGAAGTGCCGACAGCGGAGTCGAGTTCGGGGAACGCGAAGAAGTCCAGATCCTCGCGGTCTGGCCCCGCGGGGAAGCTCTGCGCGACGAACATGCCGGCCACCAGCATGCCGACCTCCTTGTTGAGGAGGGCCTGCTGCGCCTCGGACATCTTGCGGCCCAGTGGTTGCGGCTGGTGGAACGGGAGGATCTCGCGCCAGGTGTCGAACACCGACCGGACGCGGTTGTCGGTCCAGCTCACGTCGCCCGCGAGGAGGGAGCGGTGGAAGTCGACGCCGTTGAGGCGCAAGTCGAGGTAGTCGAACGTGCCGAACGGTGGCCAGCCGTCGCGGACGCCGAACCCGATAGGGGTGAGTCCGTCGGCCTGCATCCGCTTGGACAGGGTCACCCATTCGTCGAACGTCTTCGGCGGCGCGTAGCCGCGCTGCTGCCAGAGGCTGGGACGGTAGAACACGGCCCACGGGTAGTAGAAGAACGGGACCAGATACTGCTTGCCGTCGGTTCCGGTGGAGGCGTCGCGGAAACTGTCGCTGAAACCGCTGCCGTGCGACTGCCACACCGAGCTGACGTCGTCGACGAGACCCTTGTCGGCGAAGTACTTCATCCGGTACCCCGACATCCAGGTGAAGACGTCGTCCGGGGTGCCCTGCAGGTAGTTGTTGACGTTCTCCTGGAACGAGGTGGAGTCGACGGAGTTGATCCGCACGGTGCCGCCGGTCTGCTGCTGGAACATCCCGACGACGTCCTGCACGCCGCGTTTGGCGTTCTTGTCCGACAGCCGCGATCCGAGGGTGATCACGTGGGGGTCGACACCGCTCGTGCACCCGGACAGTAGGCCCGCCGTCGACAGGGCGCCCGCGGCGCCGAGCGCGGCCTTGAGAAAGGTGCGCCGGGAGGGTTGCCACGGGTGCGGCAGCTCGTTTCGGTTCATGGTGCCCTTTTCGATTGAGTACCGGGTGGGCGGAGTCGCTCACCAATTTGATCGAAATCGAACAACTTCGATCATGTTTCGGTGCTGCCGTCTCACGCCCTTACGTGATGCAGGTTACAAAATCACGCCGCATTGCGCGTTGTCAAGCAGTTAGAAGTGCTTTCACCTGCGGAAGTGCAGAAATGTTCATTCATGTTGACTTTTGAACAGCGATCGGACAGATTGTGAGCATGCACACAGCGAGCGAGCCCGGCGGGCGGCCCCTGCGGTGGCCGACCCGGGGCATTTCCTTCGGCGGTGACTACAACCCCGAGCAGTGGCCGGAAGAGGTCTGGCAGCGCGACGTCGAACTCATGCGCGAGGCGGGTGTCGACTTCGCGACCGTCGGCGTCTTCTCCTGGGCGCGGCTGCAGCCCACCCCCGACACGTGGGACTTCGGCTGGCTCGACCGCGTCCTCGACCTCCTGCACGACGGCGGCGTTCGCGTCGACCTGGCCACGGCGACCGCGTCCCCACCGCCGTGGCTCACGACCGCGCATCCCGAGGTCCGGCCCGTGGACGAGCGCGGCTACCGGTACGAGATCGGCAGCAGGCAGACGTGGAGCCCGAGTTCGCCGATCTACCGCGACCACTCCCTCGTCCTCGTCGAGAAGATGGCCAGCCGTTACGGCGGCCACCCCGCACTCGCGCTCTGGCACGTGTCGAACGAACTCGGCTGCCACAACTCACGCTGCTACTCCCCCGACAGCGCGCGGGCGTTCCGGCGGTGGCTGCAGCGTCGCTACGGCGACCTCACCGAACTCAACCGGGCATGGGGCACGACGTTCTGGAGCCAGCACTACAGCGATTGGAACGAAGTGGTGCCGCCCGCCGCGAGCACGACGTTCGGCAATCCCACGCATCTGCTGGACTGGCGCCGGTTCTGCTCGGACGCCCTCCTCGACCAGTACCTCGCCGAGCGGGAGGTGTTGCGGCGCATCACCCCCGACGTCCCGGTCACCACCAACTTCATGGTGGGCATGGGCTCACCGCAGTCGCTCGCCGGCGACATGAACTACGCGCAGTGGGCGCCCGAACAGGACCTGGTTTCCACCGACCACTACCTGGTGGGGCCCGCGACGGGCGACGGCGCCGCCCACCACCGGCTGTCGTTCTCCGCCGACCTGACCCGCGGCATCGCGGGCTCGCGGCCGTGGCTGCTGATGGAACACTCGACCAGCGCCGTCAACTGGCAGCCGGTCAACCGGGCGAAGTCCCCCGGGGAGATGCTGCGCAACTCCCTCGCCCACGTCGCCCGCGGGGCGGACGGCATCGCCTTCTTCCAGTTCCGCGCGTCCGACGCCGGTGCGGAGAAGTTCCATTCCGCCCTGGTTCCGCACGCGGGCACCGACTCCGCACGATGGCGGGAAGTCGTCCAGCTCGGCGCCGTGCTGCGCCGCCTCGAGCCGGTGGCCGGCAGTCGCGTCGAGGCCCCGGTGGGCGTGCTGTTCGACTGGGAGTCGCAGTGGGCGTGCGAGCAGGACGGGCACCCGTCCCGATTGATGCAGCCCAAGGCGATCGCCGAACGCGCCCACCACGCCTTCTCCGGCGTCACGTGCGACGTGATCCCGCCGGACGCCGACCTGAGCGGGTACGCCGTGGTGGTCGTTCCGGCCGTGTACCTGTGCAGCGACGAGGACACCGCGCGCATCGAGGCGGCGGCCCAAGCCGGCGCCCAGGTGCTCGTCACCGCGTTCTCCGGGATCGCGGACCGCGACGATCACGTCCGGGTCGGCGGCTACCCCGGGGCGTTCCGCGACCTGCTCGGTGTCCGCGCCGAGGAGTTCTTCCCGCTCGGCGCGGACGAGACCGTCACCCTCGACGACGGCACCGCAGCCGGCATCTGGACCGAGTACCTGACGGTGTCCGACGATGTGGACGTTCTCGCCCGCCACACCGAGGGGCATCTGCAGGGCGTGCCCGCCCTCACCCGCCGACCGGTCGGCGACGGCGCGGCCTGGTACCTCGCCACCGTCCCCGATGCGCAGGGCTGGACGAGGATCGCCGAGACGATCTGCTCCGCAGCCGGTCTCGATCTCCACGCGGGGCAGAACTCCGACGTCGAGATCGTGCGCAGGCAGGGCGAGAACGGATCGTGGCTATTCGTCCTCAACCACACGACCGAGAAGGTGACCGTCGAGGTGTCCGGCACCGATCTCGTCAGCGAACGGGTGGTCGACGGACCGCTCACGCTGGAACCCGGCAGCTGTGCTGTGATCCGCGAAGACAGCGCCACCACCGGCGCCCGGACCCGAAAGGCGGACGCATGATGCTCGCTCGTCAGCGCCAGCAGGTGATCCTCGACGAGGTCACCTCCCGCGGTGCGGTGAAGGTCGTCGACCTCGGCGCGACGCTCGGGGTCTCCGACATGACCATCCGGCGCGACATCAACGAACTCGTCGAGCAGGGTCTCGTCGAGCGGGTGCACGGCGGGGTCACGCTGCCGCGGTCGGCAAGTGTGCACGAACCGGGGTTCTCGGCGAAGTCCGAACTCGACCGCGAGGCCAAGAGGGCCATCGCCCGCGCCGCCGCCCGACTGGTCCGCCCGGGCACGTCGGTGGGCATCTCCGGCGGCACCACCACGCACGCCCTCGCCCGCGAACTCCTCGACGTCCCCGACATCACCGTCGTCACCAATTCGCTGCCCGTCGCCGACGCGTTCCACGAAGGCGGCCGCGACGACCAGACCATCCTCCTCACCGGTGGTCAGCGCACCCCGTCGTTCGCGCTGGTCGGGCCGCTCACGGTCGCCGCCCTCCGCGGGATCCACGTGGACATGCTGTTCCTGGGTACGCACGGCATGGGGATCGACTCGGGGCTGACCTGCCCCAATTTGATGGAAGCACAGACCAATCAGGCGCTCGTCGCGTCGTCGCGGCGGGTCGTGGTGCTCGCCGACCACACGAAGTGGGGGGTGACCGCACTGGCGAACACGATCCCGCTGTCCGACGTCGACATCCTCATCACCGACGCCGGGCTCGAGCGCGCCGCCCAGGAAGCGCTTGCCGACCACGTCGGGGACCTCGTGGTGACACGGGAGAACCGGGAAGGACCCACCGATGACCGTGCGTGACGAACAGGATGCGCCGGAGTCCGCCACACGGCTCCGGATGCGCAAGACCCGGACGACCCTCGCGGACGGCCGCGAACTCATCTACTTCGACGACTCCGAGCCGTACGTGTCGGGCGGCGCCACCCGCGAGCTGGTGGATTCACGTCCGCTGCCGCCGGCGGTGTCGCAGTCGCAGATGCGCTTCGACGTGCTCACCGGGGAATGGGTGGTCATCGCCGCCCAGCGGATGGACCGCACGTTCCTGCCGCCGCCGGACGCGTCACCACTCGCCCCGAGCGTGCCGGGCAAGGCGCCCACGGAGATTCCGGCCGACGACTACGACGTGGTGGTGTTCGAGAACCGCTTCCCGTCGCTGGCGACGGCCGCCGCCGAGCAGGACCTTCCGGACTGCGTCGACGGAGAAGCGTTGTGGCCGTTGGCCCCGGGGGCGGGCAGGTGCGAGGTCGTGTGCTTCACCAGCAACCCGGATGCCGCCTTCTCCACCTTGAGCGTCGACCGGGTCCGCACCGTCGTCGACGTCTGGGCCGACCGCACCGCCGAACTGTCGGCGCTGCCGGGGGTCCGGCAGGTGTTCTGCTTCGAGAACCGGGGCAAGGAAATCGGCGTCACCCTGACCCATCCGCACGGACAGATCTACGCCTACCCGTACCTGCCGCCCCGCACGGACGCGCTGATCCGGCGCTCCCGCGAGCACTTCGAGAGCACCGGGCGACTGCTGCTCGCCGACGTCCTCGACGCCGAACGCCGGTCCGGCAGGCGGGTGGTCCTGGCCGGCGAACACTGGACCGCGTACGTCCCCGCCGCCTCGCGCTGGCCGCTGGAGGTGCATCTCGCCCCGCACCGCGACGTCCGTGACCTCACCGAACTGTCCGACGACGAGCGCGACGAACTCGCCCACGTCTATCTCGAATTGCTGCGGCGGGTCGACCGGTTCTTCGAGGGTGTCGACGCCGTGCCCTACATCGCCGCGTGGCATCAGGCGCCCGTCGGCGAGGACCGCCCGCTCGGACGCCTGCACCTGCAGCTGTTCTCGATGATGCGGTCGCCGGGCCGGATGAAGTACCTGGCGGGATCCGAGTCCGGGATGGGGGCGTGGGTCAACGACACCACCCCCGAGCGCATCGCCGACCGGCTGCGGGAGGTGGCGTCGTGAGTGCGGCGCAGTGGGTCGACCCCGTCGACGTCGACGCGGTCGCGGGCACTGCGGAGGCGTTGTTCCGCAGCACGTTCGGCGGCGCCGCGGACGGCGTCTGGACTGCGCCCGGCCGGGTCAACCTGATCGGTGAGCACGTCGACTACGCCGGCGGGCTGGTGCTGCCGTTCGCGCTCCCCTACGGGACCGTCGTCGCCGTCCGAGTGCGCGACGACGGGATCCTGCACGCCGTGTCCACGCACACCGGCGAGTCCTGGCAGGGTCCGCTCGCCGACGTCGCCCCGGGCCACCCGGCCGGCTGGGCCGCGTACGTCGCCGGGGTGGTGTGGGCGCTGGGCCGGTCCGGGCACCTGACGGCGGCAACGGGTTTCGACGTGGCGGTGCATTCGACGGTCCCCGTCGGCTCCGGGCTGTCCAGTTCGGCCGCGCTCGAGTGCGCGTTCGCGCTGGCGGTCGCCGACCTCGCCGGACTACCCACGGACGACGCCGGCCGACGGCCGCTGATCACCGCATCCATCCTCGCGGAGAACGAGATCGCCGGCGCCTCCACCGGCGGCATGGACCAGACGGTCGCGATGCTCGCCCGCCCCGGACACGCGTTGCTCCTCGACTGCCGCGGCGGCGCGACCCGGCACGTTCCGCTCGACTTCGGCTCTGCGGGCGCCCGACTGGTGGTCATCGACACCAACGCGCCGCACCGGCTGGTCGACGGCCGGTACGGCAACCGGCGCGCCACCATCGAGAAGGCCTGCGCCGACCTCGGCGTCACCACCCTGCGCGACGTCGCCGACGCCGACGCGGCCGTCGCGGCGCTGAGTTCCCCGGCGGCGCAGCGGGTCCGGCACGTGCTCGGCGAGATCCGCCGCGTCCGGGAAGTCGCCGACCTGCTCGACCGCGGCCGGATCGCCGACATCGGCGACGCCCTGAACCGCTCCCACGCCTCGCTGCGCGACGACTACGAGGTCAGCTCCGTCGAACTCGACTCCGCCGTCGACGCCGCCCTCGCGGCCGGCGCGTGGGGTGCGCGGATGACCGGCGGTGGCTTCGGCGGCTCCGCGATCGCCCTCGTACCCGCCGACCGGGTCGACGCCGTCGTCGAGAACGTCGCCCGCCAGGCAGACTCCACCGGTCTGCCGGTCCCCCAGTTCCTGCACGCCGAGCCGTCGGGCTCGGCACACCGACTCTGAGATCCCCTTCCACGACCAGGAGAACACCATGGCACGAGTCACGTACGACGCAGCCACCAAGATGTACCCCGGTTCCGATGTGCCGGCCGTCGATTCGCTGAACCTCGACATCGAGGACGGCGAATTCCTCGTCCTCGTCGGCCCGTCCGGGTGCGGCAAGTCGACGTCGCTGCGGATGCTGGCCGGTCTCGAGGACGTCGACTACGGCGCCATCCGCATCGGCGAACGCGACGTCACCGCCCTCGCCCCGAAGGAACGGGACATCGCGATGGTGTTCCAGAACTACGCCCTGTATCCCCACATGACGGTGGCGAAGAACATGGGCTTCGCCCTCGAGATCGCCGGCATGGACAAGAGCGAGATCGGCCGCCGCGTCGAGGAGGCCGCGAAGATTCTCGATCTCGGCGACTACCTGAATCGCAAGCCGAAGGCCCTCTCCGGTGGGCAGCGACAGCGTGTCGCGATGGGCCGGGCGATCGTCCGCGACCCGCAGGTGTTCCTCATGGACGAGCCGCTGAGCAACCTCGACGCGAAACTGCGCGTGCAGACCCGCACCCAGATCTCACTGTTGCAGCGCCGGCTGGCCACCACCACCGTGTACGTCACCCACGACCAGGTGGAGGCCATGACCATGGGCGACCGCGTGGCCGTCATGAAGGCGGGCATCCTGCAGCAGTGCGCGAGCCCGAAGACGCTGTACGAGAAGCCGGTCAACAGCTTCGTCGCCGGATTCATCGGGTCACCGGCCATGAACCTGTTCGAGGTCGACGTCGTGAACGGCGACGCCCGGATCGGTTCGCTGTCGACGCCGATCGAGCGTTCGGTGCTGGGCGCCCTGGACACCAGCCGGGTCGTCGTCGGTGTCCGCCCGGAGGCATGGACCGTGTCCGACCAGGGCACCACCGTGAAAGTCGACGTGGTGGAGGAACTCGGCGCGGACGCCTACATCTACGGACGCATCGTCCGCGACGGCGAACTCGGCGGACACGACATCGTCGCGCGCGTCAGCGACTCCGCGTCCCCGGCCAAGGGCGAGGTGATCCGGCTGGCACCGGACCCGGCCCGCCTGCACTACTTCTCCCCGACGACGGGTGCGCGACTCGGCGACTGAGCGCCGGGTCGTGGCCGATGCGTGGACGTATCTGCAGTCGCGGGGCGCGCGGGACCGCTACCGTGGTGCAGTGCGGTCGTGACGAGGCGTGCGGCGCCGCGTGGACCGCGAGAAGGAGGCTGGTGTGGACATCGCCGATTCCACGAGGCAGGGTCGGATCGTGGAGGTCCTCGTCGAGGCCTTCGCCGATCTGATGGAGGCGGACCCGAGCGCGTTTCGCACGAAGTTCCGGAAGATGGCCGCCGATCCGTTCGCCTTCTACCGGGGCAGCGCGTGCCTGTTCTACGACGATCTGCGTGACTTCGACGATCCGTGGGCGGACGAGCGCACCGGCCGAGTGTGGATTCACGGCGATCTGCACCTGGAGAATTTCGGCACGTACATGAACTCGGAGGGCACCCTCGTCTTCGACGTCAACGACTTCGACGAGGCGTACGTGGGGCCGTTCAGCTGGGATCTTCGCCGGTTCGTCGCGAGTCTCGCGCTGATGGGCTGGCAGAAGGCCCTCCCCGAGAGCGATGTCCGGGCACTGGCCGACACCTATCTGCGCAGCTACGTCGAGCACGTCCTGCACTACGTGCAGCGGGAGGCGGACGAGGCGTACGCGCTGCGCCTGGACAATTCGCGCGGCGCCATCCAGGACCTGCTGCTGAGCGCGCGGCTCGCCACCCGGGTGGACCTGCTCGAGTCCGCCACGGTGATCGAGGATTACGACCGGCGTTTCCGGCGTGGCCGCGGTGTCCGCGAACTCGACGAGGAGGAACGCACGACCGTGTGCGAGGCGCTGGACACGTACATCGAGAGGGTGCCCCGCAGCAAGCGATCCGCGCGATCGGTGTTCTACCGGGTCAAGGACGTGGTCGGGCGGAAGGGCTTCGGGATCGGCAGCGCCGGCCTCCCGGCGTACAACGTGCTCATCGAAGGGGCTACCCAGGCGCTCGAGAACGATATCGTGCTCTCCCTCAAGCAGGGCAACGTCGCCGCGCCCAGCCGCGTCGTCGACGAACCCCGTGTCCGCGACTACTTCGAGCACGAAGGCCACCGCACGGTGGTGAGTCAGCGCGCGCTGCAGGTCCACACGGATCCGCTGCTCGGCTACACGGAGATCGGCGGCACCGGTTTCGTGGTCGCCGAACTATCCCCGTACGAACTGGACCTCGACTGGTCCGACCTCACCGAACCGGAGGACATCGCGCCGGTGCTCGAGGACCTCGGCCGGGCGACGGCGAAGGTGCATTGCGTCTCCGACGAAGACAGCGACCAGACTCTGGTCACGTTCCAGACCGAGGACGCCATCCAGAGCGTCGTCGACGGCAGGCTGGACGAGTTCGTCGGCGAGATCATCGACTTCGGTATCGCCTACGCCGAGGTGAGCCGCAAGGATCACCAGCTGTTCGTGAACGCGTTCCGGGAGGGTGAGATCGCGGGCGTGTCCGCCACCTGACCCGAACTACAGACGGACGGTGTTCAGTTCCTCCAGAACACCTTCCGCGCTGCGGGCGGCGACGGTGCAGGCCCGCGCGGTGAACTGGTCGAGCAGCGGGTGGCGGGCCCGTTCGCGCCACTTTCGCACCGCGGCGAGTGCCCGCATCCGCTGCAACTCCACGGAGTCGTCGCCGTCGGTGCCCAGTCGTTCGGCGATCTGGATCCCGAATCCGCCGATCAGGCGTTGCAGCTCGGCCACGTCGTCGGCGGGCAGCCCCACCTCGGTGGACCGCAGCCGCCCGAGCAGGCGCAGTTCCTGGAAACCGTGCACGTCGGAGAGCAACCGTTCGGCCGACATCAGGATCTCGCCCGCACCCTGCACCGGTTGTGCCGTGAGCACTCGCTTGAGTGCCACGAGTGCCGAGTGGGTCTTCAACTGATCGGCCCGCTGCCCGAACTGGATGTCGATCACCTGGCGCAGTTCGTCGAGGCCGCTGCGTTCCACCAGCTCGGCCGCCAGCGTCGGCGAGTCCTTGGTGCCCAACCGGATCAGGGTGACGGCCATCCGGATCCCGAAGAGCCCGAATCGATCTGCCAGCTGGGCGCGCATCCGGGCGTCCACGGGAAGCGGACTGTCCTCACGCGCGAACCGGTCGGCGGACAGCATCGCCAGGTTCAGATCGTCCACCGGGACCTCGGCCAAATGCTGGAATGCGGTGAACTCGGCCTGGCGCATCGTGCGGGCACCGAGCGCCAGCAGACCCGCGACGGGGACGACGGCCTGGCACAGCCCGGTGCGCTCGAGTTCGCCCGCGAATCGGGAGGCCACCTCTTTCGCGGACATCATGGCGTCGAGGCGTCCCGCCCCCACCTCGTCGGCCCGCGACACGACACCGACCACCCCGAGCGGTCCCGATTCGTCGCCCACGTGGTCGCCGATCTGACCGAGGAAGTGGACGTCGGTCGCGTTGAGCGTGCGCAGCAGGTAGACCACGGCGTCGGCGCCGGACGCCTCGTTGTCGGGTGTCAGCATCTCGAGGGTGCGGGCCGAGACGTCGCGCGACAACGAGGACGTGCCCGGGGTGTCGATGATCGTCGTGTGCGCCAGGGCGGACGACGGCCACTCCACGTCGAGGCGGTCCACCTGGTCGGCGGTGAGGTGGCCGAGGTCGAACGTGAGATGTCCGTCCCGGCGCAGCACCGGCACGTTGGCGGACCGTTGCGCGCCGCTGCCGGGGTCCGGCTGGTACCACGCCGTCACGGTGGGCGTCGACCCGCTGCGATACCAGGTGACGACGCGGGTGCACTCGGTCGCGTCGGTGGGTGCGATGTCCTGCCCCACCAGGGAATTGAGCAGAGTGGACTTGCCGGCCTTCAGCGAACCGGCCAGGGCCACCCGCAGCGGTTGTTCCAGTCGCCGGGCGCATTCGGTCAGCTGATCCCGGATCTCGGGTCTGCCCGCGTACAGCTGCCGGGCGGACGCGATGAGTGCCCGGGCCTCGTGAAGCGGAGCGGCCGTCATGCCGTGACCGCTCCCGCGTCGCCTGCGACGAGTTGCGCGGCTTGCTGTTTCAGTTCGGATGCGACGTGCAGATCCTTCTCGAGCTGCGCGATCCGGCGGGTCCGTTCGGTGGACTCGAGATTCGCCGCCTCCTGCGCGCCGCGCAGCGAGTCGTTGATCGAGCGCAGCGCCTGCTCGGCGATCGCGGTGAAGTGGTCGCGCAGCAACCGTTGGATTGCCCGGAGCCGATCCTTCGACTCCTTGCCCACCTGGAAGCTGGCGTCGTCGGCGAACCGGCGGATCGCGGCCTTCGCCTCCGCACGCCGCTTCAGGATCCGGCTCTCCCGGTCTTCCCGGTACGCCTTGGTGCCGAGGAGGACTCCGGCGCCGATCGAGATCGGATTGACCAGCGCCATCCCCATCATCGTGGTGATCAGACCGAACATGAGCACGCCGCCGTACGATCCGCGCATACCGACGAGGACCTTCTGGGTGATGCCGATGCGACCCGCCTCGAGGTCTGCGAGCGAGGCCACCGGTTCGAGGACCCCGTCCACATCAGCGACATCGAGGTGCGGCAGTTCGACGGCGCCGGTCTCGGCGAAGTGCTGCGCGACCACCTCGGCCAGCCACAGCGCGCGGTCGTGGGCCCACACGAAGTTGTCGCCGATCGCGGTGGCGAATTCCTGCTCGAGCCACTGGCCCAGCGCGTCCCAGTCCTTGCCGGGGTCGCCCTCGTCGACGGTCTCCTCCGCCTCGCGCGTGACGCGGCGCAACCGGTCCCGGAGGTCGTGGTCGATGTCCGCGGCCAGGTCGGCGATACCGTCGCCGAGCGTCTGCTGCCACAGCGACGTCTTCTTGTGCAGCTCCTCGGCGGCGGCCTTCGCCTTCTGCAGTTCGGCGACCGCGGCGGCGCCCTTCGCCGGATCACGCAGGGCGGCAAGCTCACTGCCGATCCCCAGCGTGAGATGCTCGGCCGCGGAGGACACGTCCAGCGACACGGCCCGGCGCGTGTTCGCCTCCGCCCGCGCCACCACCCGGTCGCGCAGGAACGCGTACAGGTCGACGAAACCGGATTCGGTGTTGAGTTCCTCGTCCTGCAGTCGCAGCGCGTGCGAACGCAGCACCGAGGAGACCGGGATCAGGGGAACGTCGAGACCGGCGCGCGCGAGGTGCCCGTGGTCGGCCTCGACGATCTCGCGCCAGTGCGGGTACAGGTCGGTCTTGCTGATCAGGCACGCCACCGACGGGCACAGGCTCGTCACCTGGCGGATGAAACCGAGCTCGGGTTCGGTGAATTCCTGGCTGGCGTCGGAGAGGACGAACACGGCGTCGGACGCCGGAATCAGCCCGAGGGTGCTCGCGGCGTGCGGGTTGCCGGCACCGCCCACGCCAGGGGTGTCGACGAGGACCAATCCGTCGGCGAGAAGCGGGCTCGGGACGTTGACCTCCACCCGCAGCACCTCCCGGCCCCCGGCGCGAGGCGAGGCCGGCGTGATGCCGTTCAGCTCGTCGAGCGGAAGGGGAACCCGGATCGGGTCGGCGCCCGGATCGGCGAGGATCAGTTCCGCCGACGCCGTCTCGGCGTTCTGGACGACGGTGGGGATCGCAGTGGTCTCGTCGTCACCCACCGAGCACACGGTGAGGTTGAGAAGGGAGTTCACGAACTGGCTCTTGCCCTGCTTGAGCGGTCCGACCACCACGATCCGCATCCGCGGGTCCTGCACCCGGGTCCGGGCCGAGTCGAGGCGCTGCGCCAGATCGCCGCGACCGAACCTCTTCGCCACGTCCAGGGCCTGCTCGAGCAACGCCGTCATCGACTGGGATCGGGCTGGACTCTTCTCGACGGCTGCACTGTCCATGAGCTTCGTTGACCCGCAATTCTTCCGACCTCTGTGCGGACACCGCGTTCAGTGCACCGACACCCGACTGTGTGAAACAGCCCCGCACGCATAACGCGTCCGGGGCTGATTTCGTTACATCGTACGGCGGTTCCGGCCGCCCCGTCTGGGGGATGCCGGAACCGCCGTCTCATCACGGCTCGAGGTGATCGACCACGTCCGTGACGTCGTGCGTCGTGGCCACCGAGGTGTCGGTGTCACCGAACAGCGAGCCGTCGGTGTCCGCATGCAGGCCCGAGTCGGCGCCGAACGCATTGTCCGCGTCGATCGACGACCAGGTGTCGGCGCCGGTGTCGACGGCACCGCCCAGGGTGGACCCCAAGCCGCCTGCGATCGACCCGGTGGTGTCGGCCACGACCCCGCCGACCACACCGAGGTCGGCCGAACCGTCCGTGGTCGCGTCCGCGTCGGCGGAACCACCGGCGGACGCTCCGCCGTCGATGGCGCCGCCCACTGCGGCTCCACCGTCCACCGCTCCGCCGACCGCACCGTCGAGTGCGCCTCCGACCGAGGTGCCGAGCGATCCGAGGCCACCCACGCCGCCGGACAGTCCGGCGCCGAGGCCGGTGACCGCGTCGGTGGTGGCATCCAGGCCACCGGTCAGACCGGCAGTGGCGTCGACCGCGCTGTCCACGCCGCCTTCGATGCCGCCGGCCACGTCGCCGCCGATTCCGGCCGCAGCATCCACGGTGCCGCCGAGGCTTCCGCCGACATTCGCAGCCGTGTCCAGGGCGCCACCGACCGTGCCGCCCAGGTTGGCCGCCGTGTCCAGGGCGCCACCGAGATTCGCGTCCACGCTCGCACCGGCGTCGGCGACCGCGCCGACCGAGGCGCCGGCCTCGCCCACCGCGTCGACGGCACCGCCGACGCTGCCGGTCAATGCGGAGCCGAGGCCCGCACCGGTTTCGAAGATTCCACCCAGACCGCCGGTGAGGCCGCTGGTCAGACCGGCGCCCAGGCCACCGGCCGTGTCCAGTCCGCCGACCAGGTTGGTTCCCAGGCTGCCGCCGAGGTCCGCTCCGGCGTCGGCAACCGCACCGACACCCGCCGCGACACCGGCACCGATGCCGGCCGCGGCGTCCGCGCCGCCTGCCACGCCGCCGCCGACAGCGCCGCCCACGTTGCCCGTGACGTCACTGCCCACGTCGAGCAGTCCGCCGAGCGCTCCGTCGATGCCGCCCGTCAGGCCACCCGCGAGATCGGTGCCCGCGTCGAGCGCACCGTCCAGGGCGCCGCCCACGCCGGCTGCGGCGCCGAGTCCGAGGTCGGCGTCCAGAGCGGAGTCGAGATCGAGGCCGCCACCGGCCTCCAGTGCCGTCTCCAGTGCGGAACCGAGGGTCGCGCTGAGGCCGCCGTCGGCTCCGAGGACGCCGCCGAGAGCGGTGCCCAGCGTGCTGCCGATGCTTCCCTCCGCGCCGAGAACACTGTCGAGGTCGAGGGCGCCGCCGGTCTCCAGCGCACCGCCGAGCACTCCGCCGAGAGCCGCACCGAGGTCTGCGCCCGCGCCGCCACCGACACCGAACGCACCGCCGAGCAGGCCGCCCAGGTCGGTCACGCCGCCGAGGTCGACTCCGCCGTCCGCGCCGAGCACCGCATCCAGCGCCGCACCCAGACCGGCGGTGGCGTCACCGTCGACGCCGAGCACCCCGCCGAGCGCGCCGCTGATGGTGGTGCCCAGGTCGGCACCGGTGTCGAGAACGCCGCCCAGCCCGAGGCCGCTCTCCAGAGCGCCGCCCAGGACCGTGCCCAGGTTCGCGCCGGCCTCGCCGCCCAGCCCGAGGGCTCCGCTCAGAGCCGTCGTCAGCTCCGACGTCAGTTCTCCGCCGAGACCGAGGTCGGCGCCCAGCCCGAGGTCCAATCCGCCGTCCAGCAGGCCGCCGAGGTCGATATCGGTCACGCCGCCTGCGCCGAGCACGGCGTCGAGGGTGCTGCCCAGTTCGGTGGCCAGGCCACCGTCCAGGCCGAGGGCCCCGCCCAGGACCGTGCCGAGTGCGGCGTCCAGTCCCAGTCCGCTGTCGAGTGCGCCGGACAGGGCGCCGCCGAGGCCGCCGTCCAGGTCGAGGGCGCCGCCGAGCAGACCGCCCAGGGCGCCACCGAGGTCGCCGCTGACGTCGCCGCCTGCGCCGAGGACGCCACCGAGGATGCCGCTCAGCGCGCCACCGAGGCCGCCGTCGGCACCGAGAACGCCACCGAGGTCGAGCCCGCCACCGGCGCCGAGAACGGCGTCCAGCGCGGTGCCCAGACCGGCGGTGAGGTCGCCGCCGACTCCGAGTTCGCCGCCGAGCAGTCCGCTCAGCGCACCGCCGAGGCTGCCGCCTGCACCGAGGATCGCGTCGAGGTCCAGTCCGCCGCCCAGGTCCGCGATCGAACCGAGCGTCGCGCCGAGTGCGCCACCGAGGTCTGCGCTCAGGTCGCCGCCCGCACCGAGAACACCGCCGAGAGCGCCGCCGAGAACCGCGCCGAGGTCGGTGCCGAGGACTCCGCCGAGCGAGCCGGCGACGTCACCGAGCAGTTCACCGCCGAGCAGGCCTTCGAGGGTGGCGCCCAGTCCGCCGCCGGCGCCGATCGCCGCGTCGAGGGCACCGCCCAGCGCGCCACCGAGACCGGCGTCCACTCCGAGCACGCCGCCGAGGGTCGTTCCGAGCACGCCACCGAGGTCGAGGCCGGCACCGAGTCCGGCGAGGATGTCGCCGTCCAGGCTGCCACCGAGGTCGACGACGCTTCCGAGGGCGGCACCGAGAGCCGCACCCAGCTCGGCGCCCAGGTCGCCGCCGATCGACAGTGCGGGCGCGAGGATCCCGGTGAGACCACCGGCCACGTTGACTACCGGCAGGGCCGTGATCGCCGCGGTGAGAGTGGTGGCGAGCTGCGCGGTCAGGTCGGCGCCCAGGCCGAGGGCACCGCCGAGGGCTCCGCTGATCGCGGCGCCGAGGTCGAGGGCACCGCCGAGGTCGAGGCCACCGGTGAGGGAGAGTGCTGCGTCGAGGGCCGCACCCAGCGCGGCGCCGAGCTGCGCACCGATCTCGCCGCCGATCTCCAGGGCCGCACCGAGCGCGGCGCTCAGGCCGGCCGCCAGTTCCGCGGCGAAGTCGAAGTCGCCGCCCAGGCCGGCACCGAGACCGAGGCCGGCGCCGGCACCGATACCGACCGCACCGCCGAGACCGCCGCCGAGACCGAGGCCTGCGCCCAGTCCGCCACCGACACCTGCGCCGAGACCGCCCGCGACGTCACCGGCGACGTCGGCACCGGCGTTGACGATCGCGGCCAGGTCGGCCCCGCCGCCTGCGAACAGTCCCGACTCCGCGACCAGGGGAGCGACGGAGACGATGTCCGCGTGGCTCACACCCTGCAGGCCGGCGGCGCACAGCGCGTCGGTCGGGTTGGCGCAGTAGGCGGCCGCAGCCTGCTCGTCGCGAAGAAGGCCGAGGATGAAGTCGAGGACGGCGTTGGTAGCCATGGCAGCTCTCCTGTGGTCGAGGTTCGGGGAGTTCGGGTGGCCACCACAACTGCTGTGACGGCGAGTGAAATACACGTTATGGATCGGCGGCCCCCTTCCCAACGGGGCGGCGCCCCCTACTCGGGGACCCCGGTATCGGGGATCTCCCATCGGGGGTCGGGCCCTCCCCGTTAGGGGATAGGGGGCCATTAGGGGATCGGCCCCGTAACTGCCGTCGACCAGCGGCGTCGCGTAACGAAACGGCCGCTCCACGCGACAATTCGAGTGACCACGACGGCATCGGCCGTCATTTACGACGGCGGCACCGTCCGCCTGACGCAGGCGGCGTGACGCCCGCCCGGACCACAGGAGTGGAACATGGCTGCAGCGCTCGGCATCGGTGTCGGATCGGTCAATACGGTGGCCGCCGTCGACACGGACGGGGCGAGCGTGACGGATGCCGCCGACCTCACGGTCCTGTCCCGCGCGAGTGTTCTCCACCTCTCCCCCGACCGCGCACCCGTCCTCGGCGACGACGTCGGCGAACCGGACGCGGTGACGGTCTCCGACTTCGCGAACCGCGTGGGCGACCCGGTCGGGATCCTCACCGACGACGGCTCGACCTACTCCGGTGAAGACCTCGTGGCCACCGCCGTGAGCTGCATCGTGCACGAGGCCGCGTCGGGCAGGCACGGCCTCCCGACCACCGTCGTCGCCCACCCGACCGTCTGGCCGCCGTATACCGTCGGTGTCCTCGCCGACGCGCTCGAACAGGCCGGCGTCACGGACGCCACCCTGGTGTCGGAGGCGCAGGCGGTGATGACGTGGCTCGAACGGACCCGCGGCACCCTCGGCGACGCGTTGACCGTCATCTACGACCTCGGCGGCACCTCGCTCGACATCACCCTCTTCCGTTCGGACGCACACGGCACGGAGACCGGCGTCCTCGGCAAGCCGGTGCGGTCCGAGGACTTCGGTGGCGCCCACTTCGACCACGCCACCATGCAGTACGTCCTCGGCAACGTCGCCGAGGAGTTCGGCGACATCGACCCGTTCGCCCCCGACACGGTCGCCGCCCTGACCCGGCTGCGGACCCGCTGCACCGCGGCGAAGGAGGCACTGTCCTCCGACACCGAAGCCACCATCGGCATCGAACTGCCCGGCATCGCCACCGACGTGCGGCTGGTGCGCTCAGAACTCGAAGACCTCATCCGCGAGTCCCTGCAGGAATCGGTGACGCTGGTGCGCGAGAGCATCCACGCCGCCGGCCTCGAATCCAGCGACGTCACCCAGGTGGTGCTCACCGGCGGAAGCGCCGCGATCCCGCTGGTCGCCGAACTCCTGTCGGCGGAACTGCGTGTTCCCGTCGTCGCGGCCGAACGTCCGGGCCATACCGCGGCCCTGGGCGCTGCCCTGCTCGCCGCCGACCACGATGCGGGACGCGCCGCCGCCCCGACAATCGCGCGGATGCCGGTGGTCGTGCCCGCCGTGACACCGGCCGCAGTCATCCCGGACGTCGAGGCTGATGCCGAAACCGTCGTCTTCGCCGCCCGCACCCCCGCGCCGACCCTCGCCGAGCCCGTCCGCGCCGGCATGTCGCGGAAGAAGAAGGCCGGGATCATCGCCGCCTCCGCCGCGGCCATCGCTGTGCTCGCCGCCGGTGGGCTGTCGCTCGGCACCGTGTTCGACGTCGCACCGGCATCCAGCTCGGGTCCCACCACCTCGCAGTCGTCGAGCACGTCGGCGGGCGCGGCATCCACGTCCGGTGCTCCGGCCGAGGCCGCCGCGACGGGCGCCGTCCCACCCGGCGCCGAAGCTGCAGGCGTCGTCGCCGCGACCGGTGTCCCCGGCACCGCGGCCGGCGTCGCGACTCCGGTCGCCGCACCCGGCACCGTCCCACCCGGCACCGTGGCACCGGCCGCGGCCAAACCGGTTGCCGCAGCGCCCGGCACCGCACCGGCTCCCGCGGCGGCGGCTCCCGCACCGGCACCGGCACCGGCACCGGCTCCCGCACCGGCACCGGCCCCCGCACCGGCGCCGAGCGTTCCCCAGACCGACGGCGGCGCCGCGATCGCCAACACCATCGTCGGCGGTGCCGGCGCGGTGGGTAACACTGTCAACGGCGTCGGCGACACGGTCGGCGGCGTCGTCGGCGGAGTCACCGGCCTGGTGCCCGGCGTCCTCGGCAACGGCGGATAGGGCGCCGGTGTCCACGCTGCCCTCACCACTTCCTCCCACGGAACTCGCGGAGCTCGACGGCCCGCAACTGTCCGCTCTCGCACTGGTTCTGCTCGGCAGCGACCTCGACGAAGCCGTGGTCGCCCGAGTACTCGACGTCGAACCCGATCGTGCCCGTGCCGCTGTCGACGCGCTCCGCTCGGACGGCTGGGTCGACGAACGGGACACGCTGGTTCTCGCGGACCACACGCATCTCACGACAACGCTCGGCGAGAACCGGCTGAACACGCTCGCTCGCCGCCTGCTCACCCATCACGTCGACGGCGGAACGCTCACGCTTCCCGTCGCCCGCGCGGTCGCCGCGACCGGCACACCGAGCGACGAACTGAGCCAATTCCTCTGCGCCCAGGCCGAACTCGCCGAACCGGCCACCGCCGTCGCGCTGTACGCCGAAGCCGGCCGGGTCGGCAGGCTCGCCGACAGTGCCGTCGTCGCCTACGCCGAGGCCTGCGCCCTGAACGGCGACCTCGACACCGCGGTCGGCCTGGCCGATTCGGTCCTCGAACGGTCCGGCACCGTCGCCGATCCGGCACTCGCTGCGGCCGTCAGGATTTCGGCCGCAGGCGCCGCGTTCTGCGGCATGATCGATCGCAGCGCCGAACTGTACGCCTGGCTCGGCGCCGACCGGGCGGGCGCCGACGCCTCCCTCGCCGCCTCCGTCCTGGTGGTCGCGGGGCGACTCGACGACGCCGAAGCCGTCCTCGCCACCAGCGCGGGCGCACCCCCCACCGCCGCCACCGCCGGCGCCGCACTCGTCGCGACCGGACTCGTCCAGTCGGTGACCGCGTCCGCCAACGCGGCACTGAACTCACTGACGCGTGCGCTGTCGCTGCCCGGACGCGCGTCCCGGCCACGGGTGCTGCCCGACTCCCCCGCCGCGATCACCGCCCTCGCCGCCCTCCACTGCGGCGAACTCGCCCACGCGGACACCGTCCTCGCCCGGGCACGCGGCGCCGAACGGCCCGGCAGTGTCACCGCGAACCGGCATCAGCTGCTCACCGCCTGGACGTCCATGGTCCGCGGCGACCTCGCCGCGGCGCAGTCCCGGCTCGACAGCCTCGACGCCGGGTCGATGCGGCAGCGCGATCTGCTGTTCGTCCACGGCCTGCGGGTCGGGCTGGCCCGGCGCACCGGCGACAACGCGGCACTGCTCCAGGCCTGGGCGGGCGCGCAGGGCGTCCTCGCCGAGTATTCGGTGGACCTGCTGAGCCTGCTGCCGCTCGGCGAACTGTGGCTGACGTCGATCCGGGTCGGCGAACCCGCCCGGATCACCCACCTCGTCGAGGACGCGCAGTCGTTGCTGCGGACGCTCGGCGAGCCGGCGATGTGGGGATCGGCGCTGCACTGGTACGGCGTGCAGGCCTCGATCCTCGCCGAATGCCCCGCAGACCTGATGCCCCACGCCCGCGCGCTCGGCGAGGCCGCCAAGGTCAGCACGTACGCGTCCGGGCTCGCCACCGCCGGTCGCGCCTGGCTGCGCGTGCTGCAGGGCGACATCGACGCCGCCTCCGTCGAGGACGCGGCCCGCACCCTCGACCGGATCGGCCTGCCGTGGGACGGTGCGCGCCTCGCGGGCGAAGCCGCGCTGCGCGCGTCCGATACGAGGGTCGCGACCACTCTCCTGCAGGTCGCGAGGGCCCTGCGGCAACCGACGTCCGTGGGCAACGGCGCCGACTCCGCGGTCGTGTCGAGTCCGAGCACGCCGGGGTCGCTCACCGACCGCGAGGCCGAGGTCGCCGAACTGCTCGTCCAGGGGCTGACGTACCGGGAGATCGGGTCACGCCTCTACATCTCCGCCAAGACGATCGAGCACCACGTGGCCCGGATCCGGCGGCGGCTGGGCGCCGGGTCGCGGTCGGAGCTGCTGTCGATGCTGCGTGCGATGGGCCACGGGTATTCCGCCGACTCCGGACCCGTGAGTACTTATTAACCGCGGGCGGTTGATAAGTACTCACGGGCGCCGGAGGCGCAGCAGCCCCGTGTAACCATTCGACTTCGGCAGGCGACACACTGTGCACATGGTGCGGTGACGCACTCCCTCGAACTGTGCCAGTAAGGATCTTCATGACCACCGGAGTCGGACTCACCGTCGGCGATTCGGTTTCCACAGCGGTGGTGACCGCTTCCGGAACCGATGTGAGGACGATCGAACACCCGTCCGTCCTGTTCACAGCCCCGGACGGCACGGTTCAACTCGGCGACCCCGGCACGGAATCGACCGGCGCCGTCCGCGACTTCCTGGGCCGCGTCGGTGAGCCCGCGGGCATCGAGTACGCCGGTTCGCTGACCCGCGCCGAGGACCTCGTCGCGACCGCGATGTTCTGTCTGTTCCGGGAGGCCGCGGACGGAACGTCCGGGACGGTGAAGGTCACCGCGACCCATCCGTCGGACTGGGCGCCGGAGATCGTGACGAAGCTGCGCGAATCCCTCGACTACATGGGTCTGGGCGAGGCGACTCTCGTCCCGGAGTCGGTGGCGCTCGCCGCCTCGCCGGAGTCCCCGGCCCACGGCGCGGCACTGCTGGCGGCCGGGCTGGCACTGACCGACGAGGACACGAGCGCCGACACCGAGTCGATTCCGATCGTCGAGGCCCCCATGCACACCGCGTACTCCGCCGTGACGGCGGTGCCCGCAGCCGCGGCCGCCTCCGACGCGTATCCGCCCGCCGAGACCGAGGCGTCCGCTGCCGCGAGCGCCCCGAACCCACCCGCCAAGCGCACGGACCGTCGGCCGCTGATCATCGCGGGTGCCGCCGCGGCCGCGCTGGTGGTGGCCGGCGGGGCGCTCGCGTTCGCGCTCACCGGCAACGGCAGCACCGCGGTCCCGTCGATCCAGGACGCCCAGACCGCGTCGGTGACGACGTCGAGCGCCCGACCCACGCCTGCCGCACCCGCGGTCTTCCCGACTGCGAGCACGCAGGAGGTGGCCGTGACGACGGAAGTTGAGGCCCCGATCCCGGTCGCTCCCCCGCCTGCACCGGTGGAGACGACATCCGTGTTCGTGCCGCCGCCTCCGCCCTCGACGACGCCGGAGATCACCCTTCCCTCGATCACCACGGTCACGCAGACGACCACGCCGACGACGACCGCAACAGCAACCACCACCACGACAACGACTCCGCCGGAGACGACCACGACGACGAAACCCGCGGCCGCGACCACCACCACGACGACGACCGCGAAGCCGGCTCTGAAAAGCCCAGGTGAGTGAGGCTCTAGTCACACCTCCCAGTCCGTCTGACTCGTCCGTAGCTTAAGGTGGGGCGCTGATACCCACCCCAGAAGGAATCCTCAGTGAACGGATTCCGTGCAGAAGGGATTTCATGCGTAACGTGCTGGCGCACCGCGCCGCTGTTGTAGGCGCCTCGGCAATGCTTCTTTTCTTCCCGTTTTCCACTGCCGCCCAGGCCGACCCTGTTACGCAGCCCGACACCACTCAGCTGAGCGCCGACAAGTTGCCGGCCGAACTCGTCGAGGCCATCACCCGCGACCTGAAGATCAGCCCGCAGGAGTACCTCGACCGCGCCGCGAAGGCACAGGAGCTGGGTAGTTACGCCGAGGACTTCCGGGAGCAGCATCCCGACGACTTCGCCGGCGCCTGGATCGGCCTCGACGGCCAGCCCGTCGTCGCGGTCACGACGAACGAGGCCGCCGACGCCGCAGCGAAGGCCGGGTACACCACCCGCATCGCGCCCGTGTCCGCGAACGGCCTGGAGAAGACCCTCTCCGACGTGAACGGCTGGATCGCGGGACTGCCGAAGGACGTGGCTTCCCAGGTCAACTCAGCGTCGATCGACGTCCTCGAGAACCGCGTCGTCATCGACGTCGTGAACAGCCCCATCGGCCAGGCGCTGAACCTGCCGACGCTGCTCGCCAACGTCAAGGTCATGCTGAGCCCCGGTGGCGGCGGTCCGGTCGAGAGGGGTCCCCTCGCCGGTGACACCTACATCACCACCGCGGATGAGCTGCCGAAGACGCCGATCTCGGAGATCTCCGTCTGCTCGCTGGGTTTCAACGCCGTGGACGACAGCGGCCAGGCCGTGAACATCAGCGCCGGACACTGCAACCCCGCCGAGGGTCAGCCGTCGCCGGTGTTCCTCCCCAATCACCAGAACGTCGACGACAGCCAGCAGATCGGCGCGTTCTCGAAGTCGTCGGTGGGCAACCCGGCCGACAAGCTGGACTACTCGGTGATCAAGCTCAACGAGGCGGGCGTCAAGGCCGGTCTGGACCGTCCCGCGGTTCGCGGCGCGAACGGCACCACGCTGGAGATCACCGGCACCGCCCGGCCCGTCGTCGGCGCCCCGATCTGCAAGTCGGGTCAGACGTCGTCGTTCACGTGCGGCGTGGTGGCAGCCGATCACGTCGAGACGCAGCTGTTCGTCGCCGACGGTTCGAGCCGCGTGGTCAACGGTTTCGCCGGCACGGCCTGCACTCTGGCGGGTGACAGCGGCGGCGCCATCGTCACCGGAACCCTCGCGCTGGGTATCACCAGTGGTTCCAACGCCAGTGGCGCCCCCAACTGCACGGAGGCGAACCTGGTGCTGGCACCGGAGGGTGGCACCGCCAGCCTGGGCATCCCCGTCGCGGACATCGTGGACACGATCGGATCCGGGATGCGCGTGCGCACCATCTCCGACTAGTTCTCCACCGCTTCACCCTGTGCCCGGTGTCCGTTCCGCTCGGACATCGGGCACAGGTGTGTTCAGGCGTGGTGTCCGCTTTGTCCAGCTGCGTCGTCCACCGGGAGTGTTACAGGTGGGAATAGACGGGGCGAACCCATATAGTCGACTCCGACTGTGTACGGCCTTACCTGTCGGGGGGTCGTATTCGTATGCGCCCGCGAGGCAACTGCGAACAAACAAACATCAGAAAGGCCCCCATGCGAAGCTCCATCGCACGTCGTGCCGCCGTGTTCGGCTCCGCCGCGCTGCTGCTCCTCGGCCCGGTCGCCGCCTCCGCTCAGGCCGATCCGGTCGAGCCCGGAGTGTCCGGCCAGGCCGCCAGGCTTCCCGCGGAACTGATCGACGCGATCCAGCGTGATCTGTCGCTGAGCCCGGACCAGTACCTGGAGCACTCCGAGCTGGGCCAGAAGCTGGCCGAGTTCGCGAAGATCGCACGCATCCAGTTCCCGGACGCGTTCGCCGGAACCTGGCTCGACAACGCCGGCACCCCGATCGTCGGGCTCGCGGACGGTGCCGACAAGGACGCCGCCGTCGCCGCGGCCGAGAAGGCCGGCTTCCAGGTGAAGGATGTGGCACAGAGCGAGAGCAGCCTGCAGGCTCAGGTGAAGTCGCTCGACGGGTGGCTGGACACCCAGCCGCCCGCCGTCGCGGATCTCGTTCGCGGTGTGGCCATCGATATCGTGAACAACGATCTCGTGCTCCGCGCCGACAACGTGGGCGGGTTGCAGCTTCCGGACTTCCTGAAGGGCGCACGCGTCGTGCAGTCGCCTGCCACGGCCGCTCCGCTGCCGTCCACCGACCTCGCGCCCATCGCCGAACCGCTTCCCGCCGACGCCCTGCTGGGCGGCGACGCGTACGGCTCGCTCGGCGGCGGAGTCGGGCTGCGCTGCTCGCTCGGTTTCAACGGCACCGACAGCTCGGGCGGGCCGGTGAACATCACGGCAGGACATTGCGACCCGAACCGGGCCGCTGCCGGCACCTCGGAGGCATCGGAGGCGTTCTCCCTGGTCCCGGGTGGCACCGGTCCGCGGATCGGCACCTTCGCCAAGACCAGCCTGGACATCCACGACTACTCGATCATCCGGGCCGACGACAGCGCCGCACGCCGGTTCGAGAACAACGGCGTCCGGGTTCCCGGCGCAGCGCCGGTCGCCATCACCGGAACCGCCGACCCGATCGTCGGCGCCCCGGTGTGCAAGTCGGGTCTGACCACCGGTTTCACGTGCGGTCGCGTCACGTCGGTCGCGCAGACCGTCTCGGTCGGTGAGCGCACGCTGGCCGACAGCTTCTCGACGAGCATGTGCGCCCTGCAGGGCGACAGCGGCGGCACGATCGTGACGGGCACGCTGGCCCTCGGAATCTCGAGCGCCTCCAACGTCGGGCAGTACCCGGTCTGCCAGGTCGCGGACGTCGTCACGTTCGTCCTGGGCGAGAGCCCCGAGTTGTTCGCCACGCCGATCAACGAGGTGCTGGCGGAGAACCCGGGTCTGCGCGTGCGCACCTCGTAACGCACTCCACGGACGACAGCGGCCCGCTTCCCTCTCGGGGAGGCGGGCCGCTGTCCTCGGTAACCCGCTCAGGCGGCGTAGGGCCGGACCGCCCGGGCATCCCGCTGTATGACACGAGGACGGCTACGCCCCCGCCGGAATCGACACCATCGCCACCGAGGCCGACGTCTTGCCCACTTTCCAGGCCGCGCTCGACGCCGGGCAGGAGTCAGGACCGCGCCGGGTTCAGCACGCACTGGCGGACGCGTTCGCGCGACTGGACGCCTCCGGCCTGCTCCGTGTCGACGACCCACGCGGGGCCGCACACCATTTCGCCGGGGTCGCGGCCTTTCTCGACCGCTACCGAGCGCGCGCGAACTGATCAGGCGGTGGGCTCGGGCACGGGCGGAACGAACGGCGTGTTGATGGTGACGAGGTACTGGATTCCGAGGATCACCAGTGCGGCGCCGCCCACGAAAATGGTTCCGGCCAGTCCGCCGGCGGCGAATCCCGCCAGCAGCCCGCCGAGGCACCCGACCGGCGTGCCGATCACGGTCACGGCGAACAGGCCGCACCCGACCGCGAGACCGACGGCGCCGAAGATCACACCGAAGATCAGGCCGCCGATCAGCGTCGCGTAGCCGAGGTAGCTGTTGAAGTCGGCGAGCGCCGAGTCGTCACGCTCTTCCTGAGTGTCGAATCCGTCCTGCGCAACCGATTTCAGCGACGACGCGACGTCGGCGGGAACGTGCGGGGTGAGCGTCACCGTCCGCCCGTCGAGGTCGGCGTCGATCGGATAGACGGCGTCGCCGACTCGAATCGTCAGTGGCAGTGCAGCCACCACGTTGCCGCTGTCGTCCACCACCTCGATCGCTTCCCTGGTGTCGGTGATCCGGAAGGCGCCCGCGTCGATCGACGTGACGACGGACTCGCCCTCGGCGTGTGCCTCGTAGCCGATGTGGGACGAATCCTGCTGCGTCAGTGGAGCTGTGTGTGCGGTCCCGGCGGAGATCCCGAGGGAAGCGACGACGAGGAACGCTGCTCCGGTGACGGCCCGCAGGTTCCGTGCGAACCGGCCGCTCATGCCATGGGTTCCGGTGCGACGAACGGGCTGTTGATGGTGTTGAGGTACTGAATGCCCAGAACCACCAGGGCGCCACCACCGACGACGATGGTGCCGGCAAGCGCGACGACGGGCGCGACGATCAGCGCACCTCCGATGCACCCGGCGACCGGCCCGGCGAGGCCGAGGAACGGAATCACCAGCGCAGCCGTCCCGGGGATGATGCCGATCGCGCAGCCGATCGCCCCGCCGATGATGGCGGCGACGATCGCGGTGATCGCGCTCGTGATTCCGAGTTGCTGCTGGAAGTCGTCGAGTGCGCGGTCGTCGCGTTCCTGTTTGTCCTGCGGTGCGGCGACGTCGTCGAGGGTCAGCCGTTCCGAGACGGGGACGGGGGTCGCTGCCGACGGATCCATGTTCGGGACGAGTCGCAGGACGCGAGCGGACTCGTCGACCGCCACGGCGAAGGGATGCTGCAGGTCGTCGACCCGGAAGAACGTGGGAATGGAGGCGACGACGCGGCCGCCGTCGTCGACCACGTCGACGGTGTCGTTCGTGGCGTTGATCGAGAAGGCACCGGCGTCGAGGGTGGCCACAGCGGCGTCACCGTCGCGAGCGGTCTGGTAGTTGATGTTCGGGATGCCCTGTGCCGCACCCGACTGGGGTGCGGCGGCCGGATCGGCGTATGACGTGGCCGCCCCGACGCCCATCGCCGCAACGACGAGCATGGCTATGGCAGTAAACCGTCGGAGGTTCATCGAGATCCGTTTCGAGAGCAGCGCTGTGACGGACGAAGGTTAGCCTAAGCATGGGCTAGCCCGGCAGGTCAGCTCCGCCGGTGTGACGAGGTTCACTCCCGCGAGGCGCACAACGACGAACCGCCCGCCTCCGAGGGGAGGCGGGCGGCGTCCGAGGTACTGCGGGGGGTGCGGCTACTTCACCCACTTCGGGGTGCCGGAAGCCCGGCTCACATCCCGTGAAGACGTCAGAACAGCTTCGGTCCGACAGTCACGATCGTGATCACGTAACCGAAGATGTCGGCCAGGATGCCAAACAGTTCCGCCATGGATATTCACACCTCTCCTGGGCGCCTGCGCCCCTACAACCAGCTACTTCGCGCTCTTGCCGTTCTTCGCCCAGATCGTGGTTCCATCGGGCGCCGTCAGAGTCTGGGCCAGCTGAATACCCGCGATGACGAGCGTCGGCCCACCGACTATGACAGTTCCGGCAATCGCGCCGACTGCCGCGAATATGGGGACGGTCGCCAGCGCGACGGGCCCCGCAATCAGTCCGACCAATCCGATCGCGCCTCCGACGACGGTGCCGGCCAGCCCACCGACTGCCGAGGCCAGTGCAAGTTGCTGACCGAAATTAGTCTGCGCACGCGTGTTTTCCTCGACCGAAGCAACGTCGCCCAGCGGGAAGTCAGCATCGGCGATCGGCGTCGCCTTCGCGCGATCGACGACCGGGGTCAAAGTGAGAGTTTTGCCGTCCTCGCTGACCTTCTCATCGAAGGGGAACTGCAGACCATCGAAGCGGTACGCGAGGGGCAGCGAGACAACCGCATTTCCGGCGCCGTCTTCGAGCGCAACAGATTGCCCGTCCGACGACACCACGAAAGCACCCGCGTCGATCTTCGTGACGACGGCACGATCTTCCACTCGAGTCTCGTAGCCGATCTGCCCCTGAGGCTCAGCCGGATCAGCAGCCGCAATCCCGGATCCTGCGGCGAAGACACTCGCCACCAAAGCCGATGTCGTGACGACTCGACGCAACTTCATTCGGTTCCCCTTTTAAGTCCAACCCCATCCGTTGCTAAACAGTAACTTGCTGATGTAAAAGATCCCAATTGAGTCACGAGTCGAGAAAAGCGCTCGGAAAATAGTCGGCGAGGGGCTTTGAAATTATGCCCTCGGGCGGCACCGAGACCGAATTCCAAGAATGGCACCGGTCACTGATTCAGTTATCCAGACACAAAGCGGGGAACCGGTCGGTTTCCTTGCGGGTGGCCCTGCACACACGACTCGGCCCCGCCGTACGAGTCACGACGGGGCCGGGCGGTGAGGCGAGGGCTCTACTCGCCCCTATCCGCGTAGATCGACGTCCCCGGAGCGGCGTTGTACGTCTCCCACAACTGGTACGCACTGACCCCGAGAGTGGGACCGCCGGCGACGATGGTTCCAACAACCCCGCCGATACCGGCTCCGGTCACGAGTCCGGCGACACAACCAGCGGGAAGTGTTGCAATACAGCCGATTCCGGCCCCGGCAATGGTTCCGATCAGGCTTCCGACAGTAACGGCAATGCCGACCTGTGCACCGAACTGACCGAACGCCCTGTCATTCTCCTCGCGGGACGCGACGTCGTGGAACGGCAGCGAAGGAACCGCGGGCGCGGCCGTTGCCGGAACAGGCGCCGCAGGAGCAGGTGCTGCGACCGGTCCCGCATGTGATACTCCGGCGGCCAGACCCATGGCGGCCACCGCCATGCTTGCCGTCACTGCAGCTTTTCTCACGATCATTGATGCCTCATTTCAGGAGGGTCCCGACGAAGTTCTGGTGTGATCGAAGTGCACTGCTCGGCCAACCGGGCGGCCGCTGGCCAGGGCCGGAAAACACGCTCAGAGTAACAGCGGAATCACGGCCGAAATGTTCATTGACGAAAAATTCATCGCACCTGTAAGTTACCGGCCAGTAGCACACCGGATGAGAGTAATTCGCGCGAATTACACGCCATGAATTACGTCACTCGGGAAGATTTTCGGCAGCCCGGCGTGAGCCCGCAGACTATTTAGCCGTCGTTATCCGGCCGCAATACAACCGGTTCGAATTCGTGACGAAAACGACCTCCGGAGCAGTTTCACGAAGCAGCCCGGACGGCCTCCGGCGGCTGTCGGCCGAAGTTAGGGCGACCTTGGGCGAACGCCCCGATTCCGACCCTTTAACGTGGCGAAGAGAAAGTCCGATTGTGGCATGCACCACATGCCCCATCGGCGCCCCAGCTGCAGATATCCCGCTGAACACCGGTAAGTTACCCACAGGTAGGCTACTTAAGTTACTAACGGGTAACTTAGCAAGCGTTAGGATCACGAGCAGTCCCGAGGTGGCCGCCCTGCCGCCCTGAAACGAAAGGCCGCGACATGAATGCCCTGACGATCACGTTGGGCACCATCGGCGTGCTGCTGAGCCTCGTATGTTGGTTCTCCTTCATCACTGGCGCATTGAAGATGGTCAACGTCGTCCGGATCGGCCAGTCGGCCCCCGACCGATGGCGGCCCTTCTTCCCGCGCTTCAAGCAGATGTGCATCGAGTTCATCGCGCACACCCGCATGAGCAAGTTCCGCACCGTCGGCTGGGCTCACTGGCTGGTCATGGTCGGCTTCATGCTCGGAGCCATCGTGTGGTTCGAGGCGTACGGGCAGACATTCGACCCGGCGTTCCACTGGCCGCTGGTCGGTAACACCGCCGTCTACCACTTCATCGATGAGATCCTGGGCCTCGGCACGGTCATCGGTATCACCACGCTGATCGTGATCCGCCAGCTCAACCACCCCCGCGTGCCCGCCCGGCTGTCCCGTTTCAGTGGCTCCGATTTCAAGGCCGCGTACTTCGTCGAGGCCGTCGTCCTCATCGAGGGCCTGGGCATGATCTTCGTGAAGGCCGGCAAGATCGCCACTTACGGCCACGCAAACCCGTGGACCGACTTCTTCACGATGAACCTCGCGAAGCTGCTGCCCGCGAGCCCGAACATGGTCGCGTTCTTCGCCTTCGTCAAGCTGATGTCGGGCATGATCTGGCTCTACGTCGTCGGACGCAACATCACCTGGGGTGTCGCCTGGCACCGCTTCGCGGCGTTCGCGAACATCTACTTCAAGCGTGAGGACGACGGCGACGTCGCCCTCGGTGCGGCCAAGCCCATGATGTCCCAGGGCAAGCCCATCAACATGGAGGACGCCGATCCCGACAACGACACGTTCGGCGCCGGCAACATCGAGGACTTCTCCTGGAAGGGCTGGCTGGACTTCACCACCTGCACCGAGTGCGGTCGCTGCCAGTCACAATGCCCCGCGTGGAACACCGGCAAGCCGCTGTCCCCGAAGCTGCTCATCACGTCGCTGCGCGACCACGGTTACGCGAAGGCCCCGTACCTGCTGGCCGGTGGCCGCAAGGACATGGGCGGCGACGAGGTCGGCCTGGTGAACGGCGAAGGCGCCGTGGACGAGGCGAAGCTGGCCGCGATCCCCGAGGCCGCGCGCCAGGAGGCCGAGCGCAAGCTGGTCGGCGAAACCGTCGAAGGCGAGCTGGCCCCGGTCATCGACGCCGAGACGCTGTGGAGCTGCACCAACTGTGGCGCATGTGTCGAGCAGTGCCCCGTCGACATCGAGCACGTCGACCACATCATCGACATGCGCCGCTACCAGGTGCTGATCGAATCGGAGTTCCCGTCCGAGCTGGCCGGCTTGTTCAAGAACCTCGAGAACAAGGGCAACCCCTGGGGCCAGAACTCCAAGGACCGTCTCAACTGGATCAACGAGATGGACTTCGAGATCCCGGTGTTCGGCCAGGATGCAGACAGCTTCGAGGACTACGAGTACCTCTTCTGGGTCGGCTGCGCCGGCGCCTACGAGGACCGCGCCAAGAAGACCACCAAGGCCGTCGCCGAGCTGCTCGCCACCGCCGGCGTCAAGTTCATGGTGCTCGGCGCCGACGAGACGTGCACCGGTGACTCCGCTCGCCGCGCAGGTAACGAATTCCTGTTCCAGCAGCTCGCCATGCAGAACATCGAGTTGCTGAACTCGGTCTTCGACGGCGTCGAGCAGCGCAAGCGCAAGATCGTCGTCACGTGCGCCCACTGCTTCAACGCGCTCGGCAACGAGTATCCGGAGGTCGGCGGGGAGTACGAGGTGGTTCACCACACTCAGCTGCTCAACCGCCTGGTCCGCCAGAAGAAGCTGATTCCGGTCGCGTCCGTCGGTGAGGACGTCACCTACCACGACCCCTGTTTCCTCGGCCGCCACAACAAGGTCTACGACGCTCCCCGCGAGCTGATGGAGGCCTCCGGCGCCAAGCTGAAGGAAATGCCCCGTCACGGCGAACGGTCCATGTGCTGTGGTGCCGGTGGTGCCCGCATGTGGATGGAAGAGAACATCGGCAAGCGCATCAACATCGACCGGGTCGACGAGGCGCTCAGCACGGATCCGAAGAAGATCGCGACCGGCTGCCCGTTCTGCCGCGTCATGCTCACCGACGGTGTCACCGCTCGCCAGGAGTCCGGCCAGGGCGAGGGCGTCGAGGTCGTCGACGTCGCCCAGCTGATGCTCTCGTCCATCACGCGTCTCGAGCCCGAGAAGCTGAGCGAGAACATCAAGGTCATCCCCCGCGAGAAGCCGGCCGAACCGGCCGCGGCCGAGGCCAAGGCTGAGGTCGTCGAGAAGGAGCGCGTCGAAGAGGTCGAGGAGGCCGCTGCAACGCCGGCTGCCACGGAGGCTCCGGCGGGCAAGGGCCTGGCGATGAAGGGCCTGGCCAAGGCACCCGGGGCGAAGGCTGCCGGCGCCAAGGCGCCCGGTAAGGGGCTCGGCATGGCGGGCGGGGCGAAAGCTCCCGGCGCCAAGAAGGCTGCTCCCGCTCCGGCCGATGCCGGTACGGAGGCGCCCGCTGCGGAGGCACCCAAGCCCAAGGGCCTCGGACTCGCCGGCGGCGCGAAGGCACCGGGCGGCAAGGGTCTGCAGATGAAGGGTGCCGCCAAGGCTCCCGGCGCGAAGGCCGCCGCTCCGGCCGCCGATGCACCGGCGGCAGAGGCTCCCGCAGCGGAAGCCCCTGCTCAGGATGCCCCCGCGGTGAAGCCGAAGGGACTCGGACTCGCGTCCGGCGCCAAGGCACCGGGCAAGGGTCTGCAGATGAAGGGCAAAGCGAAGGCTCCCGGCGCGAAGGCCGCTCCCGCGGACGCTCCGGCCGAGCCGGCAGTCGCCGAACCCCAGGCTGCCGAACAGCAGGTCGCCGACACCTCCTCCGCTCCGGAGGCCCCCGCGGCCGAGGCGGCGAAGGCTCCCCCGGCGGCGAAGGCCGGTGGGCTCGGTTTCAAGAGCGGCGCGAAGGCTCCCGGAGCCCGCAAGGCCGCAGCCCCCAAGGCCGCAGCGCCGACGGCCGAGGCACCGACGGCCGAGGCTCCCCCGGCTGAAGCCCCGAAGGTCGAGGCAACCGAGACCGCGGCTCCGGAGGTCGAGGAGTCGAACGGCGACGGATCCAACGGCAGGGCACCGGAGACGGTGAAGGCTCCGCCAGCGGCCAAGCCTGGCGGACTCGGTTTCAAGGCAGGCGCGAAGGCACCCGGCCGGAAGAGCTAGCCGACAGCAGTGAACGGCAGCGCCCCCACCGTGATCGGTGGGGGCGCTGCCGTTTTCCGTGACGACCTCACTGTCGGCTCGCGCACTCACCGAGATCTGACCTACCGCGGTCCGGTGCCGCCGCGTCCCGGCGTTCCGCCGCCCATCGGCTGGGCGGGCGCCGGGTTCTGCACGGTGTATTCCTGCACGGTGTCGTCCTGCGCAGTCTCGTCGGCGGAAGATTCCTGTTCGACGGACGAGGTTGTGGTGGTCGTCGCGGAGGGCGTGTCGTCCTGGCCGATCAGTTGGGTCGCCGCCGCGCCTGCGCCGAGGAGGATAAGCGCGGCGGCGCTCGCCGCGACCATCCATCCCCGGATACCCGACCTCGGCGTCTTCCTCACCGGCACACTGGTCGGCACCGCGACGACTGTTGCGGTCGGCGCGACACGCCGGGTCGGCGCCTCGGGCAATGCGGACGGAGGCAGCACGCGCGAGGACGCTGCCGCCACGATCGGTCGCGGCGCCGCCAGTGGTTTCACCCGCGGTCCCGGTGCCGACATCACCCGGGAACCCGACTGTTGGAGCGATGCCCGCTCGGCGATCACCGCCGCGCCGCGGGCGGACGCCGTCGCCGGCTCGGGTGAGACGACGAGCGGGACGTCCACGGCCGTCGAGAGCAGTTCCGTCACGAGCGGAACCGCTGCTCCGCCGCCGAGGAGGACGACAGCGTCGACGGGGGTGCCGGTCTCGGCGAGACGTTCGAGTTCACGTGCCACCATGTTCGCGGCGCGGATGAGTGCTCCGCGGATGACTTCTTCGAATTCGGAACGCATGACACGTATCTGGCGTCGGATCCCGGGAAGCTCGACGGTCACCACGGCAGAGGTGTCCTGCGACAACCGCTCTTTCGCAATCCGGCAGCGGGCGGCGAGTTCGGTCAGCGCACCGCGGTGGGCGGGATCGTCGACGTCGACGTCCGGGTTCGCGCTCGATACGAGCTCCACCACATGTCCCATCAGCAGCCGGTCGGCGTGGTCTCCGCTGAAGTCAGTGCTCCGCGTCGATCGGACCACGCCGAAATCGGCGCCGCGCCTCGTCGCCAGGGTCAGGTCGAGGGAATGGGCCCCGACGTCGCACAGCAGCAGCGTTGCGAAGTCGTCGAGTTTCTCGACCCGGGAGATCCACGCGAGTGCCGCAGTGGTTTCGGGGATCACGGTGACGGTGCGATTCTGCTGGAGACCCCAGCGGCGGATCTCGTCTTCGAGTTCCTCGACGGCGTATCCCGACCAGGCCGCCGGAGCCGCGACCACCACATGGTCGAGCGCCGGGGTGCGGCCACGAATGAGGCAGTCGAGCGCGGTGGTCACCAATTGCACGGCCGGGGTCCGGGTCCCGTCGTCGCCGATCACCGGAACGGGATCACCGACCCTGTCGATGAAATCACGAAACACGATGCTGCCCTGAGGAATCGGTCCGCTACGGTGCGGGCCGAGTGCGGGTGGGCTGCTCGACGACAGCGCGAGTTCGGCCGAGTGCCGCACCACCGTGAATCCGTCGTGCTCCTGGTGCGTCTGCGATTCACTGTGCATCTGTGCGGAAACGAACGAGTCGGAACCCATACTGATCCCCATCGATGTCCGCATGTCGTGATCTCCGTTCCGTGGTGACGGCAGGTGCCTTCCCTGCTGATCGAAACGCTAGACCGCATTCCTGTGCCGACCGCTGTGTGCTTCCTGCGATGTTCCTGTGTACGTGGGCTTCGCGGGCCCCTAGGGAAGGTGCAGCGTCCTCCCATGGTCTTCCCAGGAACGGCCCATAACGTCGTCGGCAGTCGCCTCGAAGGGGGCAACCCCGAGATGAAGGAGCACTCATGACGAGAAGCGAAATCCACCCATCGGCCGTCCTCGATCACGACGTCCCCGCCCCGCACGCCGCGATCGTGCAGGCACCGCAGCCCGACCTGGGCGGCGCACCCCCTGCGGCGGACCTTCTGCGCAACGGCCTCGACGGACTCCTGCGCGACCTCCGCCCGGCGAACCCCTCCGGCGGAGAAGCTGCTCAGCACGCTGCGCCGCAGCAGAATTCGCAGCCGTCCGACGAATCCCGCCACGAAGCACAGCACAACAACAGCGGCCGCGACGACCACACCGCCGACCAGGGCCGTCAAGACACCCAACACCATGACACAAGCAACCAGGACCACCAGAACGCCACCGACCACGACGAACGCACCGACACCCACAATGTTGCGGCCGCGGGCCACGAGAATGCACAGGCCGGCCCATCGACTTCGTTCGGTAACGCCGGTCGCGGCGAGTCGTCGATGAACCAGGCCGGCGCTTCCGCGACTCAGCCCGCGTTCAATCAGGGCAACCCGGTTGCGACGCAGCCGTCGACTCTGGCGCCGACGACGTCGGTGTCGTCACCGACGTCGCCCGCCGCCATGCAGCCTGCTGCAGCAAGTCCGGCCATGGGTGCGGCGCCGGCAACGGCGACGTCCGGGGCCCAGCCGATCACGGCGACGCCGGTATCGACCCACTCCGATGCGGCGGTGACGTCGCAGCCCCTCGACGCGACGATCCGGCAGACCAACACCGAACCGGCGTCCGTGTCCGCGACATCCACGCAGAATCAGAATCAGGTTGCGGATCAGCAGAATACGCGGAGTTCGGAGCCCACATCGACCTCCGCCGACGAGGGCACGCGAGCAGCGGGGACGGCGTCCGACTCGGCCACGCAGAACGCGACCGCACCCACCGCGGATCTCGGCGGGTCCCAGACGACGGCAGCATCGTCCACCGCGACCGACGACCATGCGACGGCCACCGCGACCCAGACACCGGAGGCGACCACCACGGCCACAGCGACCACCACCGCAGCAACGGCACCGGCCGCCGACCTCGGCCAGTCCCAGGAGACCAGCCCGTCCACGGCTGTCACCACCACCGCGGCGACCACTGATGTCTCATCGGCGGATCACACGTCCTCGAACACGGGTTTCGGCAACGACACCGCGACAACCGACAGCGCGATCACCCACACCACGACGACCGACCTGACGAATGCGACCGATACCGCAACGACCTTCGACACGGCGACCACAAACGACTCCGGCACCACGTACGACTCCAGCACCTCCTACGACTCCAGCACCGCGCTCGACACCGGCCCGTCACTCGACGCGACGAGCGCGACGAGCCTCGCGTCGGGGTTGACGACCGATGCCGGCACCACTCTCGACACCCACGATCAGAGCCTGACTGCGACGACGACCGTCGACCAGCACGTGTTCTGACCTCGACGTGGCGGGCCCACCGACTCCCCTGCACGTGGGCCCGCCACACCCCTCTCCCGACCGTCCGTCACCCACTCTTGCGGAGATCATGAACGCCACCCTCGAATCCCCAGCCGTCACCACCCCTTCGCGCCCGAATCTTCCTGCCGAGACCACGGCGTCGATGGCGGCGCTGCTGGCGCAGCTCGCGGCGCTCACCCGAACTGCGGGTCGCGGCGATCTCCTGAGCCGGCTGTCGCACACCGAGTCTCGTCTCGCCGATCCGCGGACGCGGGTCGTGGTGCTCGGCCTGACCGACAAGGGTGTCAGTTCGGTGGCAGGTGCGCTCGTCGATGCGGACGTGTCGGCGGCGGCGCAGTCCCGCCACGAGCCGGTAGTCGTCGAGTACGGGCCTGTCGCGTCGGACCCGGATTCGACGGTCACTCTCCCCCACGACCTGCTGGCCGAGGGTCTGGTGTTGGTCGACGCACCCGGATTCTCCGGTCACGCTCCCGCCCGCGCCGCGGACACCCTGGCACTCGTCCCCACGGCCGATGCGGTGCTGTTCGTGTCCGATGCGAGTCAGGAATACACCGAACCCGAGATCGCTCTGCTCACCCAGGTCCACAAGCTGTGCCCGATGGTGATCTGCGTCGTCAACAAGATCGACTTCTATCCACACTGGGCGGACATCCAGAAGGCCAACCGCACCCACCTGCAGAATGCTGACCTACCACTGCCGCTGCTACCGGTGTCCGCACTGATGCACGCGGACGCCCGCGAGGCCGGCGACGACGCGCTCGACGTCGAATCCGGCATCCCGCAGCTGGTCGACTACCTGCGCAATCAGGTCGTCGCACAGGCGGACGTCGTGCTCCGCAATTCGGTGATCGCCGATGTTCGCACCGTCACCGACCATCTCTCGCTGTCGTTGAGCGCCGAACTGGATGCGCTGCGCGATCCGCAGCGTGGCGCCGCGCTGCTCGAACAGATGACCCGGGCCCGCGCGGCAGCGGATCAGCTCCGGCAGCGCTCCGCGAACTGGCAGTACACGCTGGCCGACGGCGCGATCGAGTTGATGACGGACATCGAGCACGACTTGCGTCATCGTCTGCGCACCGTCATCCGCGCGGCCGAGGAGGACATCGGCAAGTCCGACCCGGCACCGCGATGGGAGGAGTTCGGTTCCTGGCTCGACGGCGAGATCGCGACGTGTGTGCGGGAGAACTTCGTGACGGCCCACACCCGTTCGCAGGCCCTCGCCCTCTCGGTCGCGCAACGTTTCGCCGAGGACGGCAAGGTACCGGTTCCCGCGCTCCGAATCGGCAACGTGGATCATGTGCTCGAACCGGTCAACACCCTCGAATCCCTCGAGAGCGCGCAGGGTTTCACACAACGCGTCCTCTCCAGCATGCGTGGGTCGTACGGCGGCGTGCTGATGGTCGGACTCGTCACGAGCCTCGCGGGCCTGGCACTGGTGAATCCCTTCTCGATCGGCGCGGGAGTTCTGCTCGGCGCCAACACGTATCGCGAGGATCGCAAGGCGCGGACCGCCCGCAGGCAGGCGGAGGCGAAGGTGGCGGTGTCGCGGTTGATGGACGATGTGATCTTCCAGGTGGGCAAGGAGTCGAAGCAGCGGCTGCGCGAGGTGCAGCGCGTCCTGCGCGACCATTTCACCGACCTGGCCAACGAGATGCTCCGATCCGTCGACGATTCCCTACGTGCGGCGACGGACGCGTCGAAGATGCACGACGATCACCGTGCGACGCGGTCGGCGCAGATCCGCACGGAACTCGACACACTGCGGCAGATCCGAATGCAGGCCGCCGGATTCGCGGGGCAGGTGGCGGCATGAGTTGCCCTGTGTCAAGCCGCCGGTTGTTGGTGGGCGATCAGTCGTTGGAGGGCGCCGTGTTTGTCCGGGTCGTAGGCGAGGTTGTCCTGC